>VAZH01000032.1 GCA_005884465.1 Alphaproteobacteria bacterium
TGTTGCAGACGATGGCGCGGTCCTTCATCGCGCGCATGTGCTCGATGGTGATGATATCCTTGTTGCCGGTGGCGGTGACGAAGATGTCGGCGTGCGGCGCGGCGTCTTCCATGGTCGTGACTTCATAGCCTTCCATCGCCGCCTGCAGCGCGCAGATCGGATCGACTTCGGATACCATGACGCGGCAGCCGGCCTGGCGCAGCGAAGCCGCCGAGCCCTTGCCGACGTCGCCAAAGCCCGCCACCATCGCCACCTTGCCGGACATCATCACATCGGTACCGCGGCGGATGCCGTCGACCAAGGATTCACGGCAGCCATAGAGATTATCGAACTTCGACTTGGTGACGCTGTCGTTGACGTTGATCGCCGGGAACAGAAGCGTACCCGCCTTCTCCATGTCGTAGAGCCTGTGCACGCCGGTGGTGGTTTCTTCCGAGACCCCCCTGATGTTTTTGGCGATCTCGCCGAACCAGCCCTTCGGCTTTTCCTTCAGCATCCGCGTGATCAGTGCGAAGAAGACTTCTTCCTCCTCGCTGTTGTGCTGATCGAGAAAAACGGTGTCGCCGCGCTCGGCGCGCACGCCCTGATGCACGAACATGGTGGCGTCGCCGCCGTCATCGAGGATCATGTTGGGCGTGCCGCCGCCATGCCAGTCGAACAGCTTTGCGGTGTAGTCCCAGTATTCCTTGAGGCTCTCGCCCTTCACCGCAAACACGGGAATGCCGGCCGCGGCGATCGCGGCCGCGGCATGGTCCTGCGTCGAATAGATGTTGCAGGAGACCCAGCGGATGTCGGCGCCAAGCGCCGCCAGCGTCTCGATCAGGACCGCGGTCTGGATCGTCATATGCAGGGAGCCCGCGATGCGCGCGCCCTTCAGGGGCTGCCTGGGGCCGTATTCCTCGCGCGTCGCCATCAGGCCGGGCATCTCGGTCTCGGCAAGGGAGATTTCCTTGCGGCCAAATTCGGCGAGCGAGATGTCCTTGACGATGTAATCGGTGAAGGCGGGCTTCTTGGCGGTGGCGGTCATGTGAAAATTCCTGTTCCTGGGCATGTCATTCCGGGCGCGAGTGAAACTCGCGAAACCGGAATCTAGATGTTCGAGATTCCGGGTCTGCGCCTGGCGGCGCATCGCGGAATGACGTCTTGCAATCACACCGCGCGCTTCAGCGTCTCGGCGAGGTCGGTTTTTTCCCACGAGAACCCGCCCTCATTGTCCGGCGTGCGGCCGAAATGGCCATAGGATGAGGTCCGCGCGTAGATCGGCCGGTTGAGATCGAGATGCTTGCGGATGCCGTGCGGCGTCAGATCCATCGCCTCGGCTACCGCCTTCTCCAGTTTGTCCTCGGGCACGTTGCCGGTGCCATGGGTGTCGATATAGATCGACAACGGCCGCGCCACGCCGATCGCGTAGGCCAGCTGCAGCGTGCAGCGGTCGGCGAGGCCGGCGGCGACGATGTTCTTGGCGAGATAGCGCGCGGCATAGGCTGCGGAGCGGTCGACCTTGGTCGGGTCCTTGCCGGAAAACGCGCCGCCGCCATGCGGGGCCGCGCCGCCATAGGTGTCGACGATGATCTTGCGGCCGGTCAGACCGGTATCGCCGTCCGGACCGCCGATATAGAATTTTCCGGTGGGATTGATGTGCCAGATGGTCTTGCCGTTGATCCAGTCCCTGGGCAGCGCCTCGCGCACATAGGGCTCGACGCGCTCGCGGACCTGGTCCGACGTCATGTCCTCGACCAGATGCTGATGCGAGACCACAATCTCGCGCACGCCGACCGGCTTGCCGTTCTCGTATTGGACGGTGACCTGGCTCTTGGAGTCGGGGCCCAGCACCTTCTCCCTGCCGGAGTGGCGCGCTTCCGAGATCAGACGCAGGATCTTGTGGGCATAGAAGATCGGCGCCGGCATCAAATCAGGGGTCTCGTTGCAGGCATAGCCGAACATGATGCCCTGATCGCCGGCACCTTCTTCCTTGTTGGTGCCCGGCTGCAGCGCATCGACGCCCTGCGCGATGTCGGCGGATTGCGGGTGCAGCAGGATCTCGATGTCGCAGTTTTGCCAGTGGAAGCCTTCCTGCTCGTAGCCGATGTCCTTGATCGCGTCGCGCACCACGCCTTCGATCTGCTCATGGGTGACAGATTTGGGTCCGCGGGTTTCGCCGGCGATCACCACCTTGTTGGTGGTGGCAAGGGTCTCGCAGGCTGCGCGGATCGCCCACGGATCGATGCCGGCCTTGGGCCCCTCACGGAAGAACAGATCGACGATCTCGTCCGAAATCCGGTCGCAGGCCTTGTCCGGATGGCCTTCGGAAACCGACTCTGAAGTGAACAGATAAGACGCGCGCATCAACCAACCCCTTTTCCGCCAGACCTCGGCGGCTCTTTTCGTGATGTGTCCTGAAATGTCAGTCGCGACGGCGCGAGATGACGTAGGATTCGTCGTAGAACCAGAGCCCGTTATGCTTGCGCAGAACCTCCCTGGTGGCATCGAGGGTACGGCCGCTTTGAGTCATTTCCGTCAACCGGTCGTCTTCGATCTGGGCGACATACACCGCCGCGTTCCATGCTGCAAAGGCCGTTGAGCTTCCGATCGATCCGGTGACCTCATTTGGCAGCGCCTCCATATCATAGCGAAAGATCGAGCGGTTATCGGCATAGGCATTAAAGTTGAGGTCGCGTCCGGCCGAGCCCAGCTCATATTTCACCGCGCGCAATAGCTCATGACGGCTCACCGAGAAAGGATTTTCTCCGGGCCAGACCGCCTGGATGATCTCGAGGCCGGGATCCTGCCCGTGGGAGTGAATTCCAATCAAACGGCCGCCGGGGCGCAGCGCCCGTGCGAGCGGCGCAATGATGCGTTTGGCGCGGAAATTGACCGAGGATTTGGCCCGGTAGGGCTGCGAGGCGATGATCAGGTCGAAATTGGCCTCCGAGCGGCCGGCCCGCGGGATGATCTGGTCAAGCAAAAATCGGTGGTCTTCCCGGTACAGCACGATGGCGACCGGCCGCTCATAGACCGGCATGCCCGACCGCGGGCTGACATTGGCGCGCCAGTTCTGTTCCAGAAACGGCCCCAGTTCGGCAATCTGGGCCTCGAATTCGCCCGAGGAGGCCCCGCGGAGCGCCACCTCGTGCCAGATCATGCTCGCGGCGGCCGCCGGCGACGCCGGCGCCAGCCATGGCGCTTCGGCGTAATACATATTGGTGAGCACAAAGACCGTTGCGGGGTGCTCGAACAGCCGGTCCGGCACCTTTTCCAGCGTCAGCCGCACATCCTCCAGGCTGAGCTCCTTGCCGGCGATATAGAACGGCATGTGGGGAAAACGGCCATGCATCGACCGCAGGATCCGCGCCAACACGGTTCCGTCGCCCACCCCGGCGTCGAACACCCGCAGCGCCGGCGGCCGGGGGTGGATGCTGCCGAGCTCCAGCGCCACCCGCTCGGCCGTCACCCGCTTTTCGCTGCAGGTATGGACAAACAGCAGGTATTTTTGGCGATTCTCGAAAAACCGGAAATTGCCGCGGGGATCGCGCTTCTCGGGCGGGACGTCGAGCCCGCGCGGCGGCGGCACCCCGCCTGGCATAGAGGCTGAGATATAGGCCTGGATGCGGTCGAGGGTATCGATGGTGATACGCTTTCCCTCGCGCAGCCGGTGCACCAGCTTGCCATCATTCACAGCACGGCGGCCGAAGGTCGATTCCGCCATGTCGGCCTGGCGACAGAATTCGGAAATCTGGCTCAGGATCTGGTCGTTTTTCATCGCATTAGGGCTTGGGCCGGGTTGGTGGGCAGCCGCTGGTGGTGCGGGTGTCCTACCATCATCTGCCCACCGGGGGAATGCGGGGCTGGCACCCCTTCGTGGTGAGGAGCGGGCTGGCGCCCGTCTCGAACCATGAGGCCACGTATGGACCCATCCTTCGAGATGCCCGCCTAGGGCGGGCTGCTCAGGATGAGGCCGGTGCGTGTTGAGACCTACTTCCCCCACACCTCTTTCGCGACATCGACCGCGAGCTTCAGCTTGGCCCACTGCTCGTCTTCGCTGAGGATATTGCCTTCCTCGGTCGAGGCAAAACCGCATTGCGGCGATACCGCGAGCTGATCCAGCGACACAAATTTGCTCGCCTCTTCCAGCCGCCGCTTGATGTCTTCTTTCTTTTCTAACTCACCAAATTTCGAGGTGATGAGGCCGACCACCACAATCTTGTCGCCTTTCGGCAAATAGCGCAGCGGCTCGAAGCCGCCGGCGCGCTCCGAATCATATTCGAGGAAATAGCCGTCGTAATTGGTGCCGGCCAGCATGGTCTCTGCCACCGGTTCATAGCCGCCGGACGAGATCCACGTGGAGCGGAAATTGCCGCGGCACACATGCGTGGTGATCGTCATGTCCGCCGGTCGCTCCGCGATCGCGTAGTTGATCACGCGGGCGTAGATCTCCTGCAGGCCGTCGGGATTGTCGCCGCGCTCGCGCGCTTTCCTCAACTCGTCCTGCGAGCAAAGATAGGCCCACACCGTGTCGTCGAACTGCAGGTAGCGGCAGCCGGCGTCGTAGAATGCCTTGACCGCCTTGCGATAGGTTTTCGCGAGATCCTCAAAGAACACCGCAAGATCAGGATAAACCTCCTTCGAGATCGACCTGCGGCCGCCGCGGAAATGCAGCACCGCCGGCGAGGGAATCGTCATCTTCGGCATCACATGCGCGATCTCGCACTGCTTTTTCAGGAACTTGAAATGGCCAAGCATCGGGTGATCGTCGGGGAAATCGAGCTTGCCGATCACGCGCACCGCATCGTGACGGGTCTGGATGCCCGCGAACTGGATGCCTTCATCGGGATGAAACAGTTCGCACCCGTTGAGCTTCGCCAGGAAATCAAAATGCCACCACGAGCGGCGGAATTCGCCATCGGTCGCGAGTTTTAGGCCGATCGACGCCTGCTTGTGCACGACCTTTTCGATCTCGATGTCCTCGATCTTGCGCAGATCGTCGGCCGATATCTCGCCCTTCTCCAGCTTGGCGCGCGCCTCCTTGATGCGCAGCGGCCGCAACAGGCTGCCGACCTCGTCGGCGCGGAAAGGAGCTTTTGTTCTTTGCATGTCTTACTCCTGAAGATTAGGGCGTTTTCAAGCGAACTGGACACCGCTTCGCGTGAATAAAACGCGTCAAAACAAACTGTGTGGCGCGGCGCCCGAGATCCCCAGAAAGCGTTCGAGTACCGCGGGGTCGGCCTTCAAGGCGGCACTCGCCGCGTCATGGACGATCGCGCCGCGCTCCAATATCACAACGCGGTCGGCGAGCCCTAGAATCTTTTGTGCATTAGGTGCCGCCCGCGCGGGTGATGCTGCCGAGCGCTCTCAGCAGTTCCTCGACGATGATCGGGGCCAGCCCCTCGGTCGGCTCGTCCAGCAGCAGCACTTTTGGATTGAGCGTCAGCGCGCGGCCGATCGCCAGCATCTGCTGCTCGCCGCCGGAGAGCTGGTTGCCGAAATGGTTGCGGCGCTCTTTCAGCCGCGGAAACATCTGGTAGACTTTTTCCACGGTCCAAGCGCCGGGCTGCGCCACCGCGGTCATGTTCTCTTCCACCGTCAACGAGCGAAAGATATTGCGCTCCTGCGGCACCCAGCCGATGCCGGCCCGCGCCCGCTGGTCCGGCCGCATCCCGGTGATATCCTGCCCCCCCAGGCTGACAGTTCCTCCGAAACGGCGGGTGATCCCGACAATCGAATTGATCAGCGTGGTCTTGCCGGTGCCGTTGCGTCCCAATAGCGCCAGCACCTGGCTTTCCGCAAGCCGCAGCGACATGCCGGGCAATACCACCGCTTCGCCGTAGCCGGCGCGCAGGCCCTCGATGCACAACAGGTCAGGCATCGGTGCCCTCCCCGAGATAGACTGCCTTGACGCGGGCATCGCGCGCCACCTCGCCGGGTGGGCCTTCGACCAGCAGCGCGCCATTGACCAACACCGAGATGCGGTCGGCGAATGAAAACACCAGATCCATGTCGTGCTCGATCAGGAGCACGGTGACGTCGCGCGGCAAGGCTGCGACAGCGGTGAGGATGTCATGGCGCTCGCTTTCGGGCACGCCGGCCGCCGGTTCATCGAGCAACAGCACGCGCGGCTTGGCGGCAATGGCGACCGCGATCTCCAGCAGCCGCTGCTTGCCGTATGGCAAGGTTGCGGTGGGATTATTCATGACATCGAGCAAATGAAAGCGCGCGAGATTTTCCGCGATCTCGGCGTTGACGTCGTCGCGCGTGCCCATCACGCGCCACCAGTCGCCACCGCGGCCGAGCCGTTCCGACACCGCAAGCCCGATGGTCTCGAGCGGCGTCAGATCGGCGTAGAGCTGATTGATCTGGAAGGTGCGCGACAGCCCGCGCAGCACTCGCCTATGCGCCGGCAAGTCCGTGATGTCGTTACCCTCAAGCAGAATGCGCCCGGCATTGGGCTTGAGCATGCCGGTCAACAAATTGATGACGGTGGTCTTGCCGGCGCCGTTCGGGCCGATCAGCGCGTGGCGCGCGCCGGCTTCAAGCTTAAGCGAAAGATCGCGGGTGACTTTGAGTCCGCCGAACTGCTTCTGCAGCCCTTTGGTTTCCAGCGCGATACTCATGGCGCGTCGCTCTCTGGGACGGCAACGATAGCTTTTCGCCCGCCGAGCTGCCTAATGATCAGGTTCGGCGCCCACAGCGCCCAGCGATGCATGCGCGCCCGGCCGACCAGCACGATCACGACCAGCACCAGACCGATCCAGAACTGCCAGTATTGCGGTGTGATGGTCGAAAACACTTCCTGCAACATTCGGAATACCACCGCGCCGATCAGTCCGCCGTAGAGATAGCCGGTGCCGCCGATCACCAGCACCAGCATCAGGTCGGCAGACCGCTCGAACGAGAACACGTCGAGCGAGGCCAGCGCCGTGGTCTGGGTGAACAGCGCGCCGGCGATGCCGGCATAGCACGCGGCGAGCGTGTAAATCGCGATCAGGCGCCGGTTGACGGGGATGCCGATCGCGGCGGCGCGCAGCGGATTGTTTCTGATAGCACGCAGCGACAAGCCGAACGGCGAATGCACGATCCGCCGCGCCAGCAGGAACAACAAGAACAGCACGGCGAGGCAGTAGAAGAAGCCGACCTTGCCGAACATGTCGAACGCGAACAGGCCCAGGATCGGCTGCATCTCGATGCCCTGCAGCCCGTCGGTGCCGCCGGTGACGTTGGAAAAACGCTCCGCCAGCGCCTCCAGCAGCAACGCAATCCCGAGCGTCACCATCAGGCGGGTCAGGTCGGCGCCCCTGATCACCAGAAAACTGGTGAGAAAGCCGACCGCAGTGGCGACGAGGCCGGCAACGACCAGCGCCATCACCGGCTCGGTGACGATGCCGTGCAAGGCAAGCAGCCCGGCGGAATAGGCTCCCACGCCGAAGAATGCGGCGTGGCCGAGCGAAACAATACCGGCGTAGCCGAGGATCAGATCAAGCGACAGCGCGAACAACGCCAGCCGCACGATATCCGTCATGATCAGATAGCGGGAAGGAAACAGGAATGCGCAAGAAAGCGCGAGAATCCAGAACGCGACCTCGCTCCAGTGCCAGCGCGCGTGCTGCCTGGCCTGGCGTCCGACGTCGGCTTGCGCGGTCATGGCAGACTCAACGGGCGGCGGTGCGGCCGAACAGGCCGTTCGGGCGCCAGATCAGGATCACGATCATGATGGTGTAGATGACGAACGGTCCGAGCTTCGGCACGTAGTATTTGCCGGCGACGTCGCCGATGCCGAGCAGCAGCGACGCCAGGAACGGCCCGGTGATGCTGGAGGAGCCGCCGACGGTCACCACGATCAGGAAGTAGATCATGAACTTCAGCGGAAAATACGGATCGAGCCCCAAAATCTCCGCGCTGAGGGCGCCGCCCAAACCAGCAAGGCCGCAGCCGAAGGCGAAGGTAAATGCAAACACCTGCGGCACGTTGATGCCGAGCCCAATTGCCGCGCGCGGATCGTCCACCGCCGCGCGTAGCCGGCTGCCGAACCGCGTGCGTGCCAGCACCAGCTGCAGCGCCGCGGTCAGCAGACCGCAGATCACGATAATCATCAGCCGGTAGCGGCCGATACCGATGCCGAAGAAATCAACTTGTCCCTCGAGCGCGGCCGGAAGTTTTATAAAGATCCGCGACGATCCCATGATGTAATCGACCGCCGCCACCGACATGAAGACGAGGCCGACGCTGAACAGCACCTGATCGAGATGGCTGCGGTTATAGAGGTGACGATACAACGCGCGCTCCAGCACCGCGCCGATCCCAGCACTTGCGACGAACGCCAGCGGCAGGCTTGCGAAAAACGGCCAGCCGGATCGATTGACCAGCACCGCGCAGACATAGCCACCCGCCATGGCGAACGCCCCGTGGGCCAGATTGACAAAATTCATCAGTCCGAGCGTGACGGCCAGGCCGCAGGCCAGCACGAACAGCAGCATGCCATAGGCGACGCCGTCGAACAGGATAGTGAACAGCGTGGTCATCGGGTGTCAGCGAGCCTCACTCGTCATTCCGAGGCCGCGCGTAGCGCTGAACCCGGAATCTTTCGCAACAATGTCGAGATTCCGGGTTCGCGAGCTTAGCGCAAAATTGAAGTCAATTTTGTCGCGAGCTCGCGCCCCGGAATGACCTGCGGTCACTTCTTCGTCTTGCCGGCGTCCTTGACGGCCTCGAAGGTCGCGAATTCGACGTTGTAGAGTTCGCCGTCGACCTTCTCGACCTTGCGGATGTAGATGTTCTGCACGATGTCGCGGGTTTCCGGATCGATCGAGATCGGGCCGCGCGGGCTTTCCCACTTCATCCCCTTCATGGCTTCGACCAGCGCATCGCCATCGGTCTTGCCTCCGGTCTTTTTCAGCGCCTCGTAGATCAGGTGAATGCCGTCATAGCCGCTAACGGCCATGAAGCCCGGACGGTTGCCAAACGCTTTCTTGTAGGCGGCGACAAACTCCTTGTTCATCGCGGACGGATGGGCCGCGGAATACAGATGCGCGGTGACGGCGCCGAGCGCCGCGTCACCCATGCCGTTCAGGAGATCGTCGTCCATCACGTCGCCGGGGCCGATCACCTTGATGCCTGATTTGTCGAGCCCACGCTCGGCATATTGCTTCATGAAGCTGCCGCCCTGCCCCGCCGGCACGAACACGAACACGGCATCGGGCTTGGCATCCTTCATCCGCTGCAGGAACGGCGCGAAGTCGGGATTGGCCAGGGGCACCTTGACCTCTTCGACGACTTCGCCGCCGCCGGCGGTAAAATTCTGCTTGAAGAAAGTCAGCGCGTCGTTACCGGGCGCGTAATCCGACGTCAGCGTCGCGACCTTCTTGATCCCGTTCTTGGCAGCCCAGTCGCCGATGATGGTGGACGACTGAGCGAGGGTAAAACTGGTGCGCACGATGTAGGGCGAACGCTCGGTGATGATCGAGGTGCCCGCCGCCATCACG
Organism: Alphaproteobacteria bacterium; assembly: GCA_005884465.1. Lineage (GTDB taxonomy): Bacteria > Pseudomonadota > Alphaproteobacteria > Rhizobiales > Xanthobacteraceae > Bradyrhizobium. Next base: position 9,474 of record VAZH01000032.1, read on the forward strand.
ATTTCCGGCACCTTGGCCTGGGTCGCCAGCGGCGCCGCCGCCAGCGCGGCAGGGGTAACGCCGAATCCGGCGATGAAATGGACCTTGTCGTTGACGATCAGTTCTTGCGCGAGGCGCTTGGTGTTGTCGGGAACCGCGCCGTCGTCCTTGAGGATGATCTCAATCTTCTTGCCGGCGACGGTGTCGCCCTTCTGCTGCATGTAAAGCTTAACGGCGTTGTCGATCTGCTTGCCGGTCGACGCCTGCCCGCCGGTCATCGGCAGGATCAGGCCGATCTTCACGGTTTCCTGCGCCTGCGCTTGCGCCAAAGCCAGGATCGAGCCCAACGCCCCCGCAATTGCAACGCCGACCGCGGCCCGCGGCAACCTCTTCTTGCCATTGAACATGAACGCTCTCCCCTGATCGGTTTCGTGCCTCGAACCGAGTGCCCGGCCCTTTGCACCATAACCCAGATTTTTCAGCCGTGTACCGGCGCGGCATGGCGTCTTAAGCCCGCGACGATGTCAATTGCGACGATGGGCGCGATGGCTGGCGGCGGGGCTACAGATTTGTCGTCGTTTCATTCGGCATTAAGCTTAGAAATGGTGAGGTATCTAAATACCTGGTCCCTTCCCAGATAAGCCCATTTTACCTTTTTAAGGAGTAAGCTCGGCACCGGGAACAGGGCTGCGCAAACCCACCAAATCCATCGGAAGGAAATCGAACGCAGCCGGTCAAGCCCGATGCAAATCCATCGCCTACGATTGCAACGCCTCGCAAATGCCAATCAGCATCCGCCATCTTGCCCTCATCGTTGCCGTTGCGCTCCAAGCGAGCGCGCTGGGCGGATGCAGCGGCATCAACGAGAAGCTCGCGGCCGGAATCACCGATACTCTCCCGCAATGGGCCGGGGGCCTTCCGCCCGACGCGCCGCCGCGACCCGGCACCGCCAAGTATGAAGAATTCATGCGCGAGCGGGAGAGACAGCGCCTGGAGCCCGCAGCGTCGCGGGAGCAGACCGCGCAATCGCCATCATCGGGGCTGGACGCCGTTCACTGAGCCGAGCGAACAAGCCCGGACTCTCAGTCCATGAATACCACGGTCTTGCGGCCGTTGAGGATCACGCGATCCTCCAGGTGGTAGCGTATCGCGCGCGCCAGCACGCGACGCTCGATATCGCGGCCCTTGCGAGCCAGATTGTCGGGCGTATCGCGATGGCTGATGCGCTCGACGTCCTGATCGATGATCGGGCCCTCATCGAGATCGCTGGTGACGTAGTGCGCCGTGGCGCCGATCAGCTTGACGCCGCGCTCGTGCGCCTGGTGATACGGCCGCGCGCCCTTAAAACCCGGCAAAAACGAGTGATGGATGTTGATGCAGCGTCCCGAAAGCGTCGCCGATATCTCGTCCGACAGGATTTGCATATAGCGAGCCAGCACCACGAGGTCGGTCCTTGTCTGCCCCACCAAGTCCCGGATCGCGATCTCCTGCTCGCATTTGGTCTCCTTGGTCACCGGCAAATAGTGAAACGGAATCTCGCCGAAATCGAGATTGCTGTAGGTCTCGCGCGGATGATTGGAGACGATGGCGGTCGGAATCATCTCGAGTTCGCCGGTTCGCCAGCGATACAGGATATCGGCGAGGCAATGATCGGATTTCGAGACCAGCAGCATCACCCGGCGGCGGGTGGCGCGGTCGCGCATCTGCCAGTCCATGCCGAAGCGCTCGGCAATCGCGGTGAAGCCGGTTTGCAGCGCCACCAGGTTGACCGCGAGATCGGCGGCGTTGAACACGACCCGCATGAAGAAATGCCCGGTCTCGAGGTCGTCGAACTGCTGGGCGTCCAGAATGTTCTGCCCGTTGTGGGCGAGGAACGTGGAAACGGCCGATACGATGCCGGGGCGATCCGGACAGGATAGGGTCAACACGAATTGATGATCGGGCATGGAGCGGGCTTGGTGATAATTTGCAGATGAGGATGGCACGGCGATTTCCGCCCTGCTCTATCACCCGCGGCGCCCTTGCGCCAATCCCGACCCAAGCGTCATGATGAACAAACAGAAGGCAATCGGCGTTAGAGCAAGATATCATGGCTGACAGATTGAACGGCTATCGCATTCTCATCCTGGAAACCCGCGAGGAGGCGCAGTTTTCCCGCCTGCTCACCGAGCAAGGTGCGCATGTCGTGCAATGTCCGATGTTCACCATCCATGACGCGCCCGATCCCAAACCGATCGAGGCCTGGATCCGCCGTTTTATCGAGAGGCCGTGCGACGATCTGGTGCTGATGACCGGTGAGGGGCTGCGCCGCGTGATGAATGTGGCGCGGCGCATCGACGTCGAGCAGGATTTTGTCACGGCCCTCGGCAAGGTACGAAAATTCGCCCGCGGCCCAAAGCCCGGCCGGGCGCTGCGCGAGATCGGACTGGAGCCGCAGATGACGACGGAGAAGCCGACATCCGAAGGAATCGCCGAGATGCTCGCGCGCGTCGATCTCAGCGGCCATCGCGTGGGCTTGCAGCTTTATCCCGACAAGGACCACAGCGCATTGATCGGAGCGATCACAGCACAGGGCGCCGAGGTGGATACCGTCGCGCCTTATGTCTACGACGCGCAGGCCGCCGACGCCAACATCGTGACCGCGATCGAGGAGATGGCGCAGGGTCGCATCGACGCGATTGCGCTGACGAATTTGGGGCAGGTCCGCCGTCTATTCGAAGTCGCCAAGGCGCGTCAGTGTGAAGTGCGGTTACGCGACGGCCTGGCGCGCACGCCGATTGCTTCCGTGGGGCCGGTGGTTTCCGACGAACTCAAATCCCATGGCTTGCGCGCCGACATCTCACCCGCCAACGACGCCTACTTCATGAAGCCGCTGATATCGGCGATGGCGGCGGCGCTCGGGAAAAATCCACCGCGCGCGGCCGCCTTGACCTGATGAACCTCACTCAGCCGCCTGTTTCGATTCGCTGAGATAAGCCCGATAGGCCAATCGAATTCCATCCTCGAGCGAGGTGCGTGCGCGCCAGCCCAATTTGGCAAGCCGGCTGACATCGAGCAGTTTGCGCGGCGTGCCGTCAGGCCGCGAGGGGTCGAAGCTGATCTCGCCGCTGTATCCGACGGTCGCGGCCACCACGCGCGCGAATTCGGCAATCGTAATGTCTTCGCCAGTGCCGATGTTGACCAGTTCATCCGCGGAGTAGTTCTTCATCAGATGAATGCAGGCGTCCGCCATGTCGTCGACGTAGAGAAATTCCCGCCGCGGCGTGCCGGTGCCCCAGACCACGACATTCGAGACGCCGGATAGCTTTGCCTCATGAAACCGGCGGATCAGCGCGGCAACGACGTGGCTGTATTCGGGGTGATAATTGTCGCCGGGCCCGTACAGATTGGTCGGCATCACATTGATGAAGTCGCGGCCATACTGGCTGCGATAGGCCTCCACCATCTTGATCCCGGCGATCTTGGCGATGGCATAGGGCTCGTTGGTCGGCTCCAGCGGTCCGGTCAGCATGGAATCCTCGCGCAACGGCTGCGGTGCGAGCTTCGGATAGATGCAGGACGAGCCGAGAAACATCAGCTTCTCGGTGCCGTTTGTGTGGGCGGCGTGGATCACATTGGTGGCGATGATCAAATTATCGTAGATGAACTCGGCGCGCAGCGTGTTGTTGGCGACGATGCCGCCGACCTTGGCCGCAGCCAGAAACACGGCCTGCGGACGCTTGCTCGCGAACCAGTTGGACACTGCGGCCTGATCGCGCAAATCGACCTCGCTGCGCCCGGCCATCAGCAGCTCGACATTTTCCCCGCCGAGCCTGCGCACCAGCGCACTGCCAACCATTCCGCGATGCCCGGCAACGAAGACCCTCTTGCCTTTCAGCTCAAACGGCGTTCTTGCCATTGGCAACCTCCCGCCTGGCTATCTCAAGATCGCCCGCCACCATTTCCCTGACGAGTTGCGCGAAGCTTGTCTTCGGCTTCCAGCCGAGCATCTGGCGCGCCTTGCTGGCGTCGCCGATGAGCTCATCGACTTCGGTGGGGCGGAAATAGGTCGGATCGATGCGCACGACGGTCTTGCCGGATTTCCTGTCGATGCCGGTTTCCTCGACACCCTTGCCGCGCCACTCGATGCTGCGGCCGACTTCCGCGAACGCCATTTCGACGAATTCGCGCACCGACCGGGTCTCGCCTGTCGCCAGCACGAAATCGTCGGGCGCATCCGCCTGCAATATCCGGTGCATGCCCTCGACATAGTCCCTGGCATGGCCCCAGTCGCGTCTCGCCCCGAGATTTCCGAGATAGAGCGTGTCTTCCAATCCCGTCTCGATGCGGGCGACGCCGCGCGTGATCTTGCGCGTCACGAAAGTCTCGCCGCGGATCGGGCTTTCATGATTGAACAGGATGCCGTTGGAGGCGAACATGCCGTAGGCCTCGCGGTAGTTCACCGTGATCCAGTAGCCGTACAGCTTGGCGACGCCATAGGGCGAGCGCGGATAGAACGGCGTGGTTTCTTTTTGCGGCACTTCCTGAACCAGACCGTACAGCTCCGAAGTGGATGCCTGGTAGAACCGCGTCTCGTTTTCCATGCCGAGAATCCGAATCGCTTCCAATAGTCGCAGTACGCCGATGGCATCGGCATTGGCGGTATATTCCGGGCTTTCGAAACTGACGCCGACATGGCTTTGGGCTGCGAGGTTGTAGATCTCGGTCGGCCGGATCTGCTGCATCAGCCGGATCAGGTTGGTGGAATCCGTCATGTCGCCATAGTGCAGCAGGAACGGCACATTGCCGGCGTGGGGGTCCTCGTAGAGATGATCGATGCGCGCAGTATTGAACGAAGACGACCGCCGCTTAACGCCGTGTACCGTGTAGCCGAGACCGAGCAGGTATTCGGCGAGATAGGCGCCGTCCTGACCGGTGACGCCGGTAAGGAGGGCAACGCGCCGTTTCGAATCCTGAGCAGCCATGTTCACTCCAACAAAGCGCCGCGACTGCCCAACAGCAGTTCAACGCCGACAAACCACGACACATTGCGCTGGGCCGGCCCGTGACTCTTGGCCCCATGGGCTAAAGGCCGGGCGGCCCAAACCCCTATCATGGCCTTATTACCTCAAGCAAATTGCGCCCGGGAGCCTTTTTCCGGCTTGATGGGCGGCGGGCTTGCGGCTTTCGGGGCCTTGGACCACAATCATCCCACATAGGGATCGATGGATCGCTGAAATTTCAGCCTTTCCAAACGTCCGGACTTTGACAATACCCAAGAAAAGCAATCCCGGGAGGAACCACATGCGTAAACTGATGATGGCTGCGGCGTTTGCATTGCCGATGTTTGGCGGCGCGGCGATAGCGCAAGAGACAGTCAAGATCGGCTATATCGATCCGTTGTCGGGAGGCGGCGCCAGCATCGGCGAAGTCGGCCTGAAGACGTTCCAGTTCATCGCCGACGAATTGAACGCCAAGGGCGGCATCCAGGGCAAGAAGGTCGAGATCGTCCCGCTCGACAACAAAACCAATCCGCAGGAAAGCCTGATCCAGGCGCAGAAGGCCATCGACGCTGGCGTCCGCTATCTCACCCAGGGCAACGGTTCGTCGGTTGCCGGCGCGTTGTCCGACTTCGTTACCAAATACAACGAGCGCAATCCCGGCAAGGAAGTCCTGTATTTCAACTACGCCGCCGTCGATCCGGTCCTGACCAACGCGAAGTGCAGCTTCTGGCATTTCCGCTGGGATGCGAACTCCGATATCAAGATGGAGGCGCTCACCAATTACATGAAAACCGTCCCTGCGATCAAAAACGTTTATCTGATCAATCAGGATTACTCGTTCGGGGAATCCGTTCGCTCCCAGGCCAAGGCCATGCTTGCCGCCAAGCGGCCGGACATCAAGATCGTCGGTGACGAACTGCATCCGCTGCTGAAGATCACCGATTTCGCGCCCTACGTTGCAAAAATCAAGGCGTCGGGCGCCGACACGGTCGTGACCGGTAACTGGGGTCAGGACTTTTCGTTGCTGCTCAAGGCCGCCGCCGACACCGGCCTGAAGGTGAATTGGTACACCTATTATGCCGGCGGCACCGGTGGTCCGACGGCGATCAAGCAGGCCAACCTCAATCACCAGGTCTTTGCGATCGGCGAGGGTTTTCCGAATCTCGGCAACCCTTCCGCTGACGCCTTCGAAAGGGCGTTGCGGGCGAAATACGACTTCAGCCTGTTCTATCCGCGCGCCGTCAACGAGATGCGCATGTTCGCTGCTGCGGCGGACAAGGCCAAGTCAATCGAGCCCGTAAAAGTCGCGGCGGCGCTCGAAGGCATGGAGTTCGACGTCTACGACGGCGGCAAGGGCACCATGCGCAAGGACGACCACCAGTTTTTCCAGCCGATGTATATCGCCTCGTTCGGGGAGCGCACCGACAAGGAACCGTTCGACGAGGAGAAGACCGGTTGGGGCTGGAAAACGGCGGCCAAGATCGAGGTCGACCAGACCATGCTTCCAACTACCTGCAAGATGGAAAGGCCGAACTGACCGTCCGCGCGCGTTACTCCTCCGCCCCGAAGAACTTTCGGGGCGGATGCGCCCTTATTATTTATCAGGTGGTGAGTCGTGCTTGAACTGATCGTCATATCCACGCTCAACGGCGTCCTGTTCGGCATGCTGCTGTTTTTGATGGCAAGCGGCCTGACCGTCATCTTCAGCATGCTCGGCGTGCTCAACTTCGCGCACGCCAGCTTCTACATGCTCGGCGCATTCTTCGGATTCCAGATCAGCCGATGGTTTGGCTTCTGGCCCGCGCTGCTGATCGCGCCGCTGCTGGCTGGCGCGATCGGCGCCGGCGTCGAGCGCTTCGGCTTGCGCCGCGTGCACAGGAACGGCCACGTCGCCGAACTTTTGTTCACGTTCGGCCTCGCCTTCGTGATC
>VAZH01000526.1 GCA_005884465.1 Alphaproteobacteria bacterium
GAACCGCACATGGGTGGTGAGCAGGATCACCGCGACAAAGATCGCAGAAATGATGATGGCAATGGTAAACGATCCCAGCGCCGCATTGACATGGCCGAGCAGCGTCTTGACCGTCATGCGCGCGAACCGCGCGCCGATCAGCGCGCCGATCCCGACCAGCGCCACCCCGCGCACCCAGGGCGGCAGGCCGCCCTCGATCAATCCGGTGCCGTGCAGCACGCTTGAACCGATCATCGCGCCGAACATCCAGCTCGCCGGAAATTTTATCAGCCGCAGCAGCAATGCCGCCGCCACCGATGCCGCGATCAGCTCCGTCAGCTCGAGCGGAGAGGCGATCGCACCCGCGGCGGCCGGCGGCGACGAGGGGGCTATCCCGGTCAGCGCCAGCACCAGCGGCAGCGCTGCGGTGAGAATGATCACGCGCATGGTCTGCACCACGGCGATGGCCGAGACATCGGCGCCCTTCTCGATCGCCAGCATGGTGATCTGCGACAGCGCGCCGGGGCTTCCCGCCAGAAACGCCGAGGTCTGGTCCCAGCCGTGGATGCGCTGCAGATAGAGGCTGCTGCCGAAGGTCGAGCAGAAGGTGGCCAGCGCCAACAGCCCAATGGTCAGCGGATAGGCGCCCATGTGCTGCAGCAGTTGCCGCGACACCAGCGAGCCCAGCGAGATCCCGAGCAGCACCAGCACGGTCTGGGTCAGGATCGGCGGCACGGCGAGCGGCCGGCCTGCGATCGCGGCGATGCCGACGGCGATCATGGCCCCGGAAATCAGCCCGCCCGGAAGGTTTGCCCACAGAAACAGCACGCCGCCGGCGGTGCCGATGACAAGCGTTTCGAGCGCGTTGAGGATTTTGACGCGGCTGGGAATGCCAAATGCCATCGATGTAGGGATCAGGCTCACGCCGCCTTATGGCAAATCCCCGCACAGCGGACAAATGCGCCAGCGCACCGCAGCAATGCACGTTCTATCGTAGCCGCCCTAAAGTAGGCTGTAGCGTCGACTTTCTTCCAGGGACGATGACAGGATCGCGGTCACTTCGCCTTGTCAGCTGCGGCCCTCTTGCATTCGGAGCGGAATTTCTTGCGCTCCTTGCCCTTAAGCCCCTTGGCGTCGGCTTCCTTCGAGCATTCGAGCGAGGCCGCGGTGCGCGGTTTCTCGGCTTTCTTTTCCGCAGGTGCCATTTTCGGCGTCGTCGCTGGCGCGGGAGTGGCCGGCGCGGTGGTTTGCGCGAACGCCGAGCTCACCAGCAGCAGGGATGCGAAGGCGGTCGCCGCCACGCGGGAAGAAATTGTCATCATCGAAAGCACCTCGGGTTGAAGATCGGGCAACGTCGCGCTGCGATGCTGAACCGCGGATGAATAGAGCGAGCTGCGCCGCGGATTTGCGAAATGATATTTTTGCGCAATGATGGATAGCTCGTTGTCACCCGCCGTCGCTGCGCTAGGATGGGGAACTTGAGATTGCCATGCCCCGAAGGAGACCAGGATGACCATTCAAGCAAAATTATTGTGCGCCGTAGCCGTGTCGGGTTTTGCCGCGCTCGCCGTAACTTCCCCAGCGCAGGCCCTGACCACGCAGGAATGCAGTGCGAAATATCAGGCCGCCAAGGCCGC
>VAZH01000527.1 GCA_005884465.1 Alphaproteobacteria bacterium
TCTCGATCGCATCCCGTTACGCTTTTCGGTGAGCGAGCCCGAAGGCCATCTGCACGTGCCGCTTTTGGTCACGCCCTGGGGCTACACGACCTATCGGGGGAGTTGAGGTGCTGCTCCTCATGGTGAGGAGCGCGCTTTTTGCGCGCGTATCGAACCATGAGGCCACCGTACGCGCCCATCCTTCGAGACGAGGCGAAGACGCCGCTCCTCAGCATGAAGTCGAATGATGAAAGGCGCGGCAAGGATGCCGAAGATTCCGGCAGCCATGACCGAGGCCGTGGATGCCGGGTAACCTATGTCAGGTGCCGCAACTGTCAAGCGGTCGTATTTCTCGAACAAAGCTTGCCCGATGGCACGAACGTTGCTCATTATCGGGCCAGACCAGGCGAAACGAAAGCCTCGGGAATTCACCGGTTGAACGGGAGGTCTCGCGCGTGCCGCTCATCAAGAACAGATATGGCAAGGGCCGGGTCCGCGTCATGCGGATTCATCGCGACGGCGAATGGCACGAGATCAGCCAGCTCAACATCAAGGCGATGATCGAGGGCGATTTCGCCCGCACATACACACATGCCGACAACACCAGGACGGTTTCGACCGACACCATCAAGAACGTCGTCAATATCGTCGCCCGCGAAAACACCGGTCTCTGCGCGGAGGAGTTCTGTCAGGTGCTGGCGAGGAAATATCTCGATCTCTACCCGCAAGTGACCTCGGTCGCCATCACAGCGCATGAGACGAAATGGAGCAGATTGAGTTTTGGCGGCAAGCCGCATCCCCACAGCTTTGTTCTCGACAGCAACGGCAAGCCGACGGTCGAAGTGAGCGCAACGCGCGAGGGATCGACGCTCGCGTCAGGGGTCGATGGCTTTACGTTCATGAAGTCGACCCAGTCGGGCTGGGAGGATTACCTCAAGGATCCCTACACGACACTCAAGGAAACCGATGACCGGATCTGCGCCACCAGCATGGCGGCGTCCTGGAAATGGTCGGCGAAGCCGCAAAACTATCCGGCCACCAATGCAAGAATTCTTGCGACGTTATTGGAAGTGTTCGGCACGACCTATAGCGCCAGCGTGCAGGACAGCCTGTACCGGATGGGGGAGGCGGCGCTTGACGCAGTGCCTGAGATTTCGGAAATCAGCATGGCGTGTCCCAACATGCACTTCATCCCGATCAATCTCTCGGCGTTCAGGCTGGATAACAACAACGACGTTTTTCTGCCGACCGACGAGCCGCACGGCCAGATCGAATGCACGGTGGGGCGGGGGTAATTCGAAGACAGCCCGCGCCGCGCATTCATCGTCGTTGCCGGGCTTGACCCGGCAATCCATCGTCTTCGCAAAACTCTTTCGACATTGATGGATGCGCGGGTCAAGCCCGCGCATGACAAGTCGTTTTCTACGAGCCAAACTTCTCATGCAGCAACGGCCACAGCCGGTCGGGCTTGAACGGCACGGCCGTAAAACGGATGCCGGTGGCATCGGCGAGGGCATTGCCGAGCGCGGCTGCCACCGGATTGTAAGGGCTTTCGCTCATCGATTTCGCGCCCATCGGCCCCAGCGAATCCACGGTGTCCGCGAAAAACACCTCGGTGCGCGGAATATCGGCAAAGGATGGCAGGTGATAATCGCGGAATTTCGGATTGACCACGCGGCCATCCTCGTCGATTACCATCTCCTCATACAGCGTGGCGCCGAGCGACTGCGCGACGCCACCCTCGATCTGTCCGCGGCACTGCATCGGATTGGCGACCCGGCCGGCATCGGCGGCGTGCACGCTTTTCAGGATCCTGATTTCGCCGGTGCCCTTGTTCACGGCGATACGAAAGCCCTGCACATTGAACGCGACCGACCGCGGCGTACCTGTGGAGGTGCCGCTCGCAGCGAGAGCCTGTCCCTGCGCCCGCGCCATCTCCGCAAGCCGCGCGAACGAAACGCGCTGCTTGCCGCAGACCACGGCATCGTTTTCGAGCGCGCACGTTTCGGGATCTGTCTTCGTGATGGTGGAAGCAAAGATCCTCAGATCGTTGGCCAGATTTTCCGCCGCGGCCTGGGTCGCGCGTCCGGCGACAAAGGTGCCGGTGCTGCCATAGGCGCCGGTGTCGTGGCCGCCATGCGCCGTGTCGGATTGCTTGAGGTGGATTCGATCAACTGTGGTCGCAAGCGCGGCCGCGGCGATCTGGCGATGCACCGTCGAGGTGCCGTTGCCGAACTCCGCCGTTCCCACTGTTAGCTCGAACCCGCCGTCCTCATGCAGCGAAATCCTGGCATCGGCGATATGGCCGTCCGGCGGCACGGTATCGATCATGGTCAGCGCGATGCCATCGCCGATCAACCAGTCGGCGGAGAGCTCGGTCTTTGGTGTCTCGGCCTGCATCGCGCGCTCGACCTGATCAAGACACTGATCGAGCCCGTAAGAGCCGTAGAGCACGTCGGTATACCCTGAGCCGGGAGGCGATAGCATCGGATCGCCCGGTTTGATGATGTTGCGGCGGCGAAATTCGTAAGGACTGATGCCGAGCGCCTTGGCCAGTTCGTCGATCGCGGCTTCCACGGCTAGAAGCGCTTGTGGCAAGCCGTAACCCCGGAAAGCGCCTGACGGAACGGTGTTGGTGTAGGCGGCGACGGCATCGACCTTCTTGTTGGGGCAACTATAGACACCAATCGACTCGGCGCAGGCATGAAGCAGCACCGGGCTGGCATGGTTGCCATAGGCGCCGGTGTTCGAGAGTACGTCGAGCTGCAGCGCCGTCAGTTTTCCGTCCTTGTCGGCGCCCGCCTTCACGGTGATACGCATCGGATGCCGCGTCGAGGTCGCGATGAATTGTTCTTCGCGGGTGAGTTCAAGTTTTACGGGGCGT
>VAZH01000519.1 GCA_005884465.1 Alphaproteobacteria bacterium
AAACGCCGGGCTTCGCTTTCGTGGTGCGTTCGATGCAGATCGATTTCCTCAGGCCTGCGCGCATGGATGACGTGCTCGATGTGGCGACGTGGCCGGTTGCGGTGAAGGGCGCCTCGATTACGCTGGCGCAGGAGGTCCGGCGCGGCGGGGACCTATTGGTCAAAGCGCAGGTGCGCGTCGCCTTCATCAGCGAGGGGCGGGCGCAGCCTATACCAAAAGCGCTAAGGGTGCTGTTGAAGGCCGATCTCTAACTGATTCAGATGAAGCTCATGACGAGCAAGGATTTCGGCGACCGGGCACGGGCGTTAATAGGTCCGATGTAGCAAAAGGGCTCAAGCCACGCTCAGTGTTTGGGTCGTTTGGCAAGATTGATGATTGACCTGCTAGGTGGCGCTCCGTGCGCGAATCCAGAGTGCAATGTCTGCGGCCGGTGAATTGAACTTGGAGAACCGATTCTTCGTTGCCGGTCCAAGCGTAATGCGGGTGTTTTGCCGGATACACCCACAATGCGCCCGGCTTCAACAGTTCGCCTTTTTTCTCAACCTTTTCACCTTGGCTGGTTCCGATAGCGCCACTGATTATCGTTACAACCTCGGAATAAGGGTGAGTGTGCGGCGGCATTTGGAAGTTGGCGGGAAACTTGATGCGTAAGACGACGGTGTCTCCCGCCTTCGTCTGGTCGCCTACCAGAGCGGCGACCTGGACGCCCTTTGGAAACGCCGGGTTATCCTTCCATATCACCGCATCAGGCGTAACCTGGGTGTGCTTGTCTTGCGCCATCCCAGAGCTTGCAAATGCGATCAAAGCCGCGGCGACTAAGAGCTGCTTTTTCATGCTGCGTACTCCCTGCAAATGGACCATCGGGGATGACAGCATATCCCAGATCCGCGTCGCCTTCATCAGCGAGGGGCGGGCGCAGCCGATTCCGAAAGCGCCTCGGGTGCTGTTGAAGGCCGATCTGATCTAGCGATCGTGAGTAGCTATCATCGGATCACTGCGACACACTCTCCGCCATATCAAAACCCGAGGTCATCATGTCCCGCGCCCCGCTTCCACCGTTCACGAGAGAGACCGCGGCCCAGAAGGCCCGCATGGCCGAAGATGCCTGGAATTCACGCGACCCCGAACGTGTGGCGCTCGCCTATACGGAAGGGAGCCGCTGGCGTAACCGCTCCGAAATTTTCGAGGGCCGCGCCGCGATCGTGGCGTTCCTCACCCGCAAATGGGCGAAGGAGCACGAGTATCGCCTGATCAAGGATCTCTGGGCGTTCGACGGCAATCGTATCGCGGTGCGGTTTCAGTATGAATGGCATGACGATGCCGGGCAGTGGCATCGCTCCTACGGCAACGAGCAGTGGGAGTTCGACGAGCATGGCCTGATGCGCCGCCGCGAAGCCAGCATCAATGATGTCGCGATCGCCGAAAAAGACCGCCGTTTTCATTGGGCCGCGCCCGGCCCAAGGCCTGCCGATGTTCCGGGATTGGGTGAGAGTCCGTTTTGAAGTGATGAAGATTGCGGATTTGCGTTCTCCGGATGCTGCGCAGCGCGAAGCGGTGCGCTGCTGATCCGGGGTCCACCTTTTTAACTGCGAATGGGTCCCGGCTCTGCGGAGCAGCGCCAAGAGCGCTGCACCGCGTCCGGGACAGGAGTTCTCGTTACGCCGCCGCCTTGTGCCGCGTGAGTTCGGCCTGGTAGAGCTTAAATTCCTCCGCCGCCGCTCTGGCGATAGAGGGACGTGCAAGCAACCGCTCGTAATACGCTTTCACGGTGGGCCATTTCGCCAGCTCGATCGGCGGCGTCGCCATGGTCCAGTTGATGATGGTGACAAGGTAGGCGTCGGCGACGCTGAAATGGTCGAGCAGGAATTCGCGGCCTTTCAGATAGTTCTCGAGGTAGTCGAGCCGCGACAGGCCCTTGCCGAGGACGTAGGTCTTCATCTCAGGCGGCGCCTTCTTGTCGAGTATCGGCACAAATAGTCCCTTGTGCAGCTCGGTGCCGATGAAGCAGAGCCATTGATGCAGCCGGCTGCGTTCCATGCCTGATGCGGTTGCGATGCCGGCCTGCGGAAAACGATCCGCGACATATTGCAGGATCGCCGCGTTCTCGGTGAGAACCAGCCCGTCATCGGTGCGCAGCGTCGGCACCAGCCCAAGCGGGTTGACCTGGTAAAAATCCGAGCCGTCGTTCTGCACCACTTTGGTCTTGGGATCGACCTCGAGATAATTGGCCTCGGCACCCGCCTCATAGAGCGCGATGCGGGTCGCGAGCGAGCAGGCCAGCGGCGAAAAATACAGGTCCATGGATGCCTCCTTGGCGGTTTTGCTCCGGCGTTGCGGACGCAGGTTGATTTTTATACTGTTTCGCATAATATAGAGCCGGTCAAGGTATTTTTTTGCGAAATGGTACAAAAAGGTAAAACGCTGCCGCTGCGATCCAGGTCCGGTGCGCCCGCCGCACCGAAGCGCCGCGGCCGCCCGCGCGCCTATCAGCCCGAGGTCGCGCTCGGCAAGGCGCTCGACCTGTTTCGTAAAGGTGGTTTTGCCGCCACCTCGCTTGACGATCTCAGTGCGGCCACGGGCATGAACCGGCCGAGCCTTTACGGCGCATTCGGCGACAAGCGCGAACTCTACATCAAGGCCTATCAGCGCTACCGCGCCGACGCCGCTGCGGCGATGATCGACATTTTCAAGCACCCACAGCCGATCCGAAGGCGCCTGGAACGCATCTACGCGGTGGCGCTCGACATCTATCTCTCCGGCGATGCCGGTCCGCGCGGCTGCTTCACGGTGATGACGGCGGCGTCGGAAGCCGTTTCCGATCCTGATATCCGCGCCATGGTGCTGGAAGGATTTTCCGAACTCGACAGGGCGTTCGCCGCCTGCTTCCGCCTCGCCAAGGAGAAAGGCGAACTGCCTGCATCAGCTGATCCCGCGGTGCTTGCCCAGCTGGCATCCGCGACCATCCACACCATCGCGATCCGGGCGCGAGCCCGCGTACCGCGCAAGGAGCTGGAAGCGATCGTGAATGGCGCGATTGATGTGATGTGCGGGACATAGCCCAGTGTCGTCCCCGCGAAAGCGGCGACCCATACGCCGCAGCCTTTCATTTTTGCGCTGGGTTAGACCGCTTCTGCAACAAAGAAGACCGGTAGCTACGGGTCCCCGGCGTTCGCCGGGACAAGCGCGCCTTTGACCACCCCACGAACCTGAATTTGGCGGTTTGAAATGTCTGGACTAATACCCCCGCGCGGGATCGACGACGTTTTCAAGCGCGCCGCCGGCTTCAAGGCGTTCG
>VAZH01000033.1 GCA_005884465.1 Alphaproteobacteria bacterium
CGGTCAATGCTGCTTTTACGAAGGTTTGACGACAGCTGGATGACAGTCTAAAGGACTGATATAACTTGGCTTTAAGCCGCCGTCGGGGTCTTCGCCTGGGGAAAACAGGCGGTAAAAGTGGCACCATTTTTCGGCACGCTTTCGATCAAAAGCCGGCCGCGGTGACGGTTAAGAATATGTTTAACCAGCGATAAACCGAGCCCGGTGCCACCCTGCGCGCGACTGTCGCCGACGTCGACCCGATAGAAGCGTTCGGTGAGCCGCGGTAGATGTTCCGGCGCGATCCCCGGACCGAAATCGCGCACCATGACGCGAACTTCCGGGACGCCTTCCCCCGATGTCGCCAGGATCAGCGAGACCATAACCCTGCCGCCGGAGGCGCCGTATTTCAGCGCGTTCTCGATCAGGTTCTCGAACAGCCGCAACAGCTCCTCGCGATCGCCGGCGATCGACACCGGCGCGTCCGGCAGTTCGATATCGACCGTGACCTGGCGTTCCCGCGCCAGCGGCTCCAGTCCGTCCGCGACCTGCCGGATGATCGGCACGATGTCCACCAGCGTGTCGGGGCGGACGTGGGCGGAGAGTTCGACGCGCGATAGCGACAGCAGATCGTCGATCAGCCGCGCCATTCGCGTCGCCTGCGCGTGCATGATGCCGAGGAAGCGCTCGCGCGCCTTGGCATCATCCCTGGCCGGCCCCTGCAACGTATCGATGAAGCCCGACAGCGCGGCCAACGGCGTGCGCAATTCATGACTGGCATTGGCCACGAAGTCGGCGCGCATTTCTTCGACCCGGCGCAGCGGCGTCTGATCGTGGAACGTCATCAGCATGCATTTGTCGGTGCCGCCGAACGGGGTCGGCACCGGCACCGGCGTGATAATCAATTCCATCCAGCGATCGACCGGCACGTGATCGAGATAGGTCGCGCGCCTGCTCTCCGAAGTCGCGATGGCTTCACGGAGCGCGGTGATGATTTCGGGCGAGCGCAGTGCGAACTGGGCGAGTTCGTTCTTGCGCAGCGCCGGCGCAAGCTGCGCCGCCGCGGCATTGAGGTGAATGACGCGGCCGGCCCGGTCGAGCAGCACTGCGGGATCCGGCATGCCGGCAACGACGGCGCTTACTACCGCGGTTTCGACCGGGTCGACCCCGCGGACGTCTTCACGCGACGTGCCGACATTGTGCAGCCGCCATGGCACCAGCGCCGCTGCGGCGATGCAGATGAAAACCGCGGCGGCGCGCAGCAGCGACAATTCGCCGAATGCGACCAGGACGGCGAGCGCCAAACCGGCGGCGAGCAGGATGATGGCCGAATGCCGCAATCGATCCGGCCATGGCGAGAAGAAAGTAGAAGACGGAGCGTCTATCGCCATCGGGCGGCTCTCTCCCCGTTCGGGTCTCAATTGTCAGAGGCCAGTGTCCCCACGCTCTCTCACATAGGCGGCTTCGCGGGCCGGCTCGGGGTCGAGCCTCGGCATCGCGCGACGCAGCCGCTTCATTCGTGCCCCCAAGATGACCTCTCGAAGCGTCAGCAGGATTACAGATACGACGAACGGAGCAATATAATAGAGGAAGCGAAACAGCAGCATCCCCGCAAGCAGGTCCTCCCGGTCCATCTGCCACAACCCGACCAGCATCGCGGCATCGAACACACCGAGCCCGCCTGGGGAGTGGCTGGCGAAGCCCAATAGTGTCGCCGAGACAAAAATGACGGCGACCACGACGAAGCCGAGGTTGGGTTCGTCCGGCACCAGCACGTACATCGCCAGCGCGCAAAAGCTGAGATCGACAATTCCGATTGCGATCTGCAGCAGCGTCAGCGGGCCGCCCGGCAGCACCACGGTCCACGGCCCGCGGCCGACCCGCCTCGGTTGGGTCCAGACCCAGACCACATAGCCCACCAGCCCGACGATGATCGCGAACGCGACCAGGCGGTTGAGCCAGGGCGGAAGCTGATCGATCGCCGCAGCCGCTTCGGGATGATAGGAGATCCCCAGTCCAAGCACCGCCGCATTGCCGAGCCAGAAGGTCAGGCCGGCCAGGAAACAGATCTTGGCGACGTCGATCGCGTTCAGTCCCCACGCCGAATAAATGCGATAGCGCACCGCACCGCCGGTAAAGACGCTGGCGCCGACATTGTGCCCGATCGAATAGCTGGTGAAGGCAGCGAGCGCGTTGACGCGGTAGGGAACCTCTTTGCGGCCGATCGCTCGGACCGCGAACAGGTCGTAGAAGGTCAAGGTGAAATAGCCGGCGGCGACGAACAAGGCGGCCAAGACAATCTGGTGGAGCTCAGTCCCCTTGATGGCCTCGATCACCTCGTTGACGTCGATGCCCCGCAGCATGTGGTAAAGCACATAACAGGCGATCCCGATGACGGTGACGCTGACCACAACTCCTACTTTATGCAGGATTTGCTTCTGGCGCAGAAACGACATCGCCCTGCGTATTGCTTCCAGCATCTAGACCCTCGAACTACGATCCCACCACGACGGCTGCCAGGCGAACCTTGCCGCCGCCAGCGCCACGCTTGCTCCCCGACCCGATGTCGTAGCGCGTTTTAAGCTGGAGTGGAATTCGCCTGGCGTGAATAAAACGCGCTCCTTCAATAAATTAGGAGGAATTCATGATACCGGATACAGTTTTGCTGTATTCGCCCCGGCAGCGCAAACTCTCCAACCGCAACCCTGCGCACGAGGAAGTGAAGTTTTCGTGATATCCGGCGACCGGTTATGCCGACAGCCGCTGGAAAAGGAGCATATCGAGCTCCGGCGCGTTGCCGGCAGCGCTCGTCGGGAATGGATTTGCCTGCGATGGTCCGGTTTCTCACGCCGGCGCGTCGCGCGAAAGAGCCCAGGCGCGCAGCCACGATCCCACCGCGCAACCGAACAGATACGATGCAAACATCAGCAGGGCTAGATCAAGCCAATAACCGGGACGGCCGGGGATCAGGCGTGCAAGCGCCACCGCGACAAGCGCTGCCACCAGCCCCGCCAGCCACCACGAGGTCCGCCTGGGGACGCCCTGACCGCGATGAACCACGGCGATCCAGCCCATCGCCAAACCCAGCAACAGCGACGCCAGCAGCCAGCTCCAATGAAATGTCATCAGATATACCATTCGCCGTTACCTCACCACGAAATCGATGCGGCGGTTCTGCGCCTTGCCTTGGTCGGTATCATTGGAGGCGACCGGCTGCGAGCTGCCATAGCCCACCGCGGTGAAACGATTTGCGGGCAATCCGGCTTTAACTAAATAATCGGTAACCGCCTGCGCGCGCTTTTCGGATAACGTCTGGTTGAAGGCATCCTCGCCATCGGCGTCGGTGTGTCCCGCGATTTCAATGTTGGCAGTCGGACAGCGCAGCGCCGTTTCGACCAGCCGATCGAGCAGCCCCGCCGAATCCGGATCGATAGTCCCGCGTCCGGATTCGAACCGGATTTTTCCCTTCGCCAACAAGTCCGAAAACAGCTGCTGGCATACGGTAGCATCCACCGGCGCGGCCGCGGGCTTGACCGAAATGTCGGCTTTGAACTGCCAGCCCTGCGGGAAGTCCTTGCCGAGGCCGGCACGGATCTGAGCCGCCGCCGCGTCATAGAGCGCGTCGCCCGAAAGCTTCACTTCCCGATCGGATACCTCCAGCGTGCCGGTCGACAGCCGCGACAGCGCGCCGAGAACCGGTACCACGGCGCCCGCGAAACCGCTGGGCGCGCCGACGCTCGCCTTGAGATTGTCGACCACCTTTTCGCTGAAGAACTTACGTCCAGCCGCCGCCGCGACCGCCGCGTGGACATTGTTGTCAGGCACATAGCCGGTCAGCGTCAGCGTCACCGCGACCGGATCCTTGTAAGCCTGAAAGATGTAAGGCGGCGCCTTGATCTCGTTGGCGGCGACCGAAAAGCCTTCGGGGAGATTTTTCAGAGCCGCCGCAATCGCTTCGCGGCCGCCGAGGTCGCGCGCCATGCCGGAAAGACTGACCTTGTTATCCGAAATGGTGACCTTGCCGTCCTTCAGTTTTCCGATCTGATCGAGTAGCAGCAGCGCGGCATTCTCGAAACGCGGCGGCGCGCCCCGCGACATATTCATCTGATCAACGACTTCGACGCCAGCGAGACCTGCGCGGGCCGCCTCGAGCAATCGCCCCTTGCTGGCCGGCAAGGGCGCGTTACCGCCTACCGTGACCCTGACGACGTCCCGCTCAGCCGACCAGACGAACGGCTTGGCTTCAGGAACAAGCCGGGTTTCGTCGTTGACCAGCCGCACGCCCGGCACGGCTTCCACCGAGGCCACCGCGCTGCGACGGCCATCTTCCGAGAATGCGTCCGCGGCGAAGGTGACGTCGCGTCCGGCGACCGCGATTCTCCTCTTGTCGAGTACGGTATCCTTGAGCGCTGATGTAGAGCGGGCGGCGAGATCGGTTTCGAGGGGTAAGGTGCTAGTCCAGGCCGCAACAGCCCAAAACATGACCAATGGAATCACACCCGGCCACCATTTGCTGCTCCACTTGAAAAATTCGTGCATTCGATGTCCCGCGGGGCCTTAGTGCCCCGTTTCCGAAGTTCGTGCGCCGTCGCGGCATCCCCTGACACGAACTTCGGAAACAAAAGGGTGCTAGCAACACCATGATTCCAGTGCCGCTTTTTCATTTGAAGTTCCCGATGCGAATTCGCGGAGCCCGCGCAGGAACTGCAAACCGGCGGCACTGGAAATAGAGAGAAAACAAACCGTTGCGAGGCTGTCAAACTGGAAATAACAGGCAACCGTCCGGTGCCGGACAGCGTTCCGATTACCTGTTTCTCAGCGCTTCACGCTAGTTTCGGATCAGCATCGCGACGATTTCGCGCAGGGCACAGTCAAGCTATCGTGGATCGCGCGGGGCTCGCGATCGCCGAGGCCTTCTCGATGGAAGCAGGAATCGAGGGGAGAGAGCCGGCCGAGCGTGCGGCGCCGTCAGTCTCGAAGGCCTCTTCCTTGACACGTTCAATGCCCACGCCCAAAACCGCTGACAAAATCAACGGGAGGCCAGCATGTTCAAGGATCTGTTTTCGCTCCAGGGCCGCGTCGCGCTGGTGACCGGGGGCTCGCGTGGCATCGGCAAGATGATCACGGCCGGATTTCTCAGCCAGGGCGCGGCGAAAGTCTACATCACCGCGCGCAAGGCCGGACCGTGCGAGGCGACCGCAAAGGAACTAACAGCCGAGTATGGCGGCGAATGCGTCGCGCTGCCGATCGATATTTCCAACCTCACCGGCATTGAAATGCTGGCAACTGAGATCAAGAAGCGCGAGCCGAAGCTGGATATCCTGGTCAACAATGCCGGCGCGGCCTGGGGTGCGGATTTCGACGAATTTCCGGAGAGCGGCTGGGACAAGGTGATGAACCTCAACGTCAAGACGCCGTTCTTTCTCACCAAGGCGCTGGCCGCGCCGCTGCGCGCCGCCGCCACTGCGGAGAAGCCCGCCAAGGTGATCAACATCGCCTCGATCGACGGTATTTTCGTCAACCCGATGGAGACCTATTCCTAC
Organism: Alphaproteobacteria bacterium; assembly: GCA_005884465.1. Classification (GTDB taxonomy): domain Bacteria; phylum Pseudomonadota; class Alphaproteobacteria; order Rhizobiales; family Xanthobacteraceae; genus Bradyrhizobium. Next base: position 5,523 of record VAZH01000033.1, read on the forward strand.
GCCGCGAGCAAATCAGGCCTGATTCATCTGACCCGGCGGATGGCCGTAAGACTGATCCGCGATCACATCGTGGTGTCGGCGATCGCGCCGGGGCCGTTCCAATCCGACATGAACAAGGCGGCGCGCGACAATGCCGATGAAGTATCGAAGCGGGTGCCGTCGGGCCGCATCGGGACCGATGAAGATATGGCGGGGGCGGCGATCTATCTGGCCTCGCGCGCCGGAGATTACGTGGTCGGCGCCACCATCGCCGTCGATGGCGGCATCGTCTACGCCAATCCCGGCATCAAGGGCGAGGGTTGGGATTAGAGAAAGGGCGCGGCACAACCACTGACGGTCATACCCCGCGAAAGCGAGGTATCCAGTAATCGCCGGCCCAACGATCAGGCACGAGCATTTTTCAAAATTGATGTCGGTGTTTACTGGATCATCCGCTTTCGCGGATGATGACGATCTCTAGTGTGGCGCCGCTCTCGACCTGATCACGTCTCGATCTGCACATACTCGAAGTCGCCCGGCTTGTTGTCGATGCCGACCTTGGGCGGCGAGATCCATGGGGCGAAGCCGCCGGGCTCGGTCACCGGCGTCATCAGTGAGGCGATGAAATCGCCGTCATCCAATGACGGCAGCCACCCGCTCTTGCGCTTGCTCCAGGTCGCGTCGTCGATCAGTACGCCGTCCGGCGTGGCGTGGACATCCTTGAACTCGCCGATCTGGCGATGGAACGCGACGTTCGGCAGCGTCAGCTTGAAGTTATAGCCGGCCGTAGAGATGATCTTGTTCCAGCGCAACATGCCCTTGGCACAGTCCTTGGTGTAGTCGTCGCGCAGCCGCATGTTGAGCGCGGTCAGCGCCGGCTCGTCGACGCGCTGGATTTGCCCGTTCACCAGCTTCAGCACTGGATACGTGCTGTTTTGCAGGCGATGATCGTCTTCGATCTGGGTCTCGCGATAGCGGCCCTTGACGCCGGCATTGAAGGCGTTCGCGGCATTGGTCGAGACCTCCGAGCCGAACAGGTCGAGCGAGAGCGAGTAATGCAGGTTCAGCTTCTTCTGGATGGTCGGAAGATCGATCACGCCTAGCGCGCGAACCTTGGCGATATCGGAGGGATCGCTGATGCCGGCATCCTTCATGGCTTCGCAGGTCCGCTGCACGACGCGGCTGATGCCGGTCTCGCCGACGAACATGTGATGCGCCTCTTCCGTCAGCATGAAGCGGCAGGTGCGCGACAGCGGATCGAACCCGGATTGCGCCAGGCTATGCAGCTGCATCTTGCCGTCGCGGTCGGTGAAATAGGTGAACATGAAGAACGACAGCCAGTCCGGCGTCTTCTCGTTGAAAGCCCCCAGCATGCGTGGGCTGTCGACATCGCCCGAGCGGCGGCGCAACAACTCGTCGGCCTCCTCGCGGCCGTCGCGGCCGAAATATTTCTGCAACAGATAGACCATCGCCCAGAGATGGCGGCCTTCCTCGACATTGACCTGGAACAGGTTGCGCAGGTCGTAGAGCGAGGGCGCGGTCTTGCCGAGATGACGCTGCTGCTCAACCGACGCCGGCTCGGTGTCGCCCTGGATCACGATCAGGCGGCGCAACATGGCGCGATGCTCGCCCGGCACTTCCTGCCACGCCGGATCGCCGTAATGCTCACCGAAGGGAATGACGCGATTTTCTTCCTGAGGCGCCAGCAGGATGCCCCAGCGATATTCCGGCATTCTCACATAGTCGAACTTGGCCCAGCCGCGCGGATCGACCGAATAGGCGGTGCGCAAGTAGACCAGCGATTGCTGGAAGCCTTCCGGCCCCATGTCGCTCCACCAGTCCATGTAACCGGGATGCCAGCCCTCCAGCGCCTTGAGCACCTGCCGATCCTCGCTGAGATTCACGTTGTTGGGGATCTTGGTGGAGTAATCGACGTTCATGATGTTCATGGCGTGCTCCTTGGACACATTTTCCGTCATGCCCGGCCTTGTGCCGGGCATCCACGTCTTCCTTTCATCAACGAAAAAGAAAAGACGTGGATGGCCGGGACGAGCCCGGCCATGACGGAGCAGATTTTACTAAACCCGCGTCATATCGAACTGCGGCCTCTCACCGGTGCCGTAGCGCTTGAGCGCGCCGGCCTCGCCGACCGCGTTGGGGCGCTGAAAGATCCAGTTCTGCCACGCTGTCAGGCGGGAAAAGATTTTCGATTCCATGGTCTCGGGTCCGACGAAGCGCAGGTTCGCTTCCATGCCGGTGAGGCCGTCGGGCGAAAAACTGGTGCGCTCCTCGAAGAACACCCTGATCTCGTCGTCCCAGTCGATGTCGTCGAGCGCAAAGGTGACGAGGCCGAGCTGCTCGGCTTCCTCGGCATCAAGCGCCTCGCCGATTCTTTTCTGTGCGCGCTCCAGATCCGATGGATCGGCCTGAAAGCGCGATTGCAGCCGCGTCAGACCATGGCTCATCGGATACGGCCCAAAGTTCATCGCGGTGAGCTCGATGGTCGGCGGGGCGCGGTTGTCGCCCTGCTTCTGACCGATCAGCATGTAAGAGCGGTCGGCCGCGAACACGAGTTCGGCAAGCGTGCCGACAAAGCAGGAGCCCGGCTCGACCAGCGTCACCAGGGTGCGCGAGGTGACGTCGATGCGCTTCAGCACCCGCTTCCAGTACTGCCGGATTTCGTTGACCAGCCAGTGTGCCTTGTTGGCTTCCAGAAACGCGTCGCAGGCCAGAACGTTGGCGCGCTCGCCATGCGACTTGAACACCAGCATCGCGGTCTCGAGCTCGTTGATGCGCAGATGAAGTATCGCGTCATCGAGTTCGCGCGCCACCTGCAGCGGCCAGAACGATGACCCTTGCGCGATCACGCCGTCGACATCGGTGGGCGGGCTTGCCTCCGGCGCATGAATCGAAATGGTGGCGATGCGTTCTGAACGATTGATATCGACGCTGACAAGGCCATAGCGGATGCCGTTGTCGTCGAAGCTGCGGGTCAGCGGACCAAGCGATATGCCCGTTCCGTTGCCGTTGCGCTTCGAGGTGGCGGCCAATTCTTTGGCCCGCTCGGCGACTTTCGCCTCCAATTTGCTGTTCGGCACGATCTCGTCGACGAGGCGCCACTGCACCGCGCGCTTGCCCTTGATGCCTTCCTCGATGGTGCAGAAATAATCGGCGTGATCGCGGCGCACCTTGCGCTTGTCGACCACCCGCGTCAGTCCGCCGGTGCCCGGCAACACCGCAAGCAGCGGCACTTCCGGCAGCGCCACTGCCGCAGCACCATCGTCGGCCAAGATGATGTGATCGGTCGCCAGCGCCAGCTCATAGCCGCCGCCCGCCGCCGTGCCGTTGATGACAGTGATAAAACGCTGGCCGGAATTCTCGCTGGAATCCTCAAGGCCGTTGCGGGTCTCGTTGGTGAACTTGCAGAAGTTGACCTTGTGGGCGTGGGTCGCCCCCGCCAGCATGCGGATGTTGGCGCCCGCGCAGAACACGCGGTTCTTGGCCGACCGCAGCAGCGCCACCTTGACGCCGGGATGCTCGAAGCGCAGCCGCTGCACCGCGTCCGCCAGTTCGATGTCGACGCCAAGATCGTAGGAATTCAGCTTGAGCTGATAGCCTTCGAACAGCCCGCCATTCTCATCGACGTCCATGGTCAGGGTGGCGACGTCGCCATCGACCTCAAGCTTCCAATGCCGGTAGCGCGACGGATCGGTCTGAAAATCGATATGCCTGGCGCCATTAGCGAGGACGCGATCTTCACCGGCCATGGGCACCCTCACCTGTTCTTAGGCTATCCGTTAACATGCATAATAATGCATGTTTTGGCCGAGGTCCAGAGCTATTTGGACCGAAATATGCATTTTGCTTCATGCTCGGCCGATTTTGCCGAATTCCACCCAATCCGCTTTGGTTAGCGCCGGCTGCGCCAGTTTGGCCTTCAGGAGGGCCGCGAGTCTGGCCGTCGGAAAAGCCTCGACGAATCCGTCGCCGGCCGCCGCCGCGTTGCGGCCAAGCGTATCGAGCTCGACCAGCGCCTCGCCAAAATACCGCGCCGCCGCCCGCGGCTTTTGCATCCGCAGTCTGAGATTGGCGTTGGCGATCTGGATGCAGGCCCGCAACAGGATCCGCTCGCGTCCGCCCTGGGGCGCCGCCGCCCAAACCGCTTCCAGGATTTCCTGCGATTCCCAGAAATATCCGGCGTCGTTGAGGGCAATCCCGTAGCGCAGCGCCGGATGCCGCGCCGGGACGAAGTCCTGGAAGCGCGACGGCACTAGGGCCATCGCCTGCCATAACGTATCATGATCGGCCTCGGCCTCGGCAGTTTCGCCGGGAACATAGGCCCACTGGGGCAGCGGAAGCTTGGCGGCATTTGAGGGAGGCATGCTCATGTGCAGAGGGCCCCGACCAATACGTTAGGCGGCCCGCCCCTGCGAGCCCTCGTGGATGTGCAAAATGCGTCCTGCAAATTCCGAAATCGCATTGAGCGTCGCCTCCGGCGCTTCACGATGCGGCGAATGTCCGGCGCCAGGAACGATCGTCACATCGACCGGACAATAGCATTCTTCTTGGGCGATCTCGATCTGGCGGATTGTCCCATACTCGTCCTCGGCGCCCTGCAGGATTGCAACCGGCACCCGTATGTAGGCGAGATATTCCGAAATATCCCAGTCGCGAAACTTTGGGTCGAGCCACGCCGCGTTCCACCCGTAGAACGCGTTGTCGACGTCGCGGTGCCAGCGCTTCAGTTTCGACCTGAGATCGGTGGTCTCATAGGCTTGCTTGATCCCGGCGATCGACTTCACCGAGATATCTTCCACGACGAAATGGGGCGCGATCATCGCTACGCCGCGTATGCGGTGATCCTGAACACCGCCGGCATAGATCGCCGCTATCGAAGCGCCGTCGGAATGCCCGAGCAGAAGGCCGCGGCGAAAGCCGATTTCGTCGAGCAGTTTTGGCAAAATCTCGAGCGCCTCGATATGCATGTAGTCGAGCGGTCGCGGCAGTTCGACCGGCGTCGAGGCGCCATAGCCTGAACGCGAATAGACGAACACGCAGGCTCTCGTCGCGGCCTGGAGCCGGTCCGGAAAATCTCCCCACAGCCCAACCGAGCCAAGACCTTCATGCAGCATGACGATGGTCGGCGCCTCGTCCGGTGCGGGACCGATCATGCGGTATTCGAGATCGGAAGCGCCGATGCGCAAGGTACCGGTGGGTGCGAGGGTCATGTCTCTCTCTTCAACGCGCAGTCTGAGACTCATTTTCGTCATGCCC
>VAZH01000034.1 GCA_005884465.1 Alphaproteobacteria bacterium
CCAGGCCAGCAGCCGGGTCAGACGACCACCCAGTCCCAGTCAGGCACGTCGGTCCAGTCGCAGACGACCGGACAGGCCGGCGCCGCGGCAAAGCTCTCGACCGAGCAGCGCACCCAGATCACAACCGTGATCCGGGACCAGCACGTTGCGCCGGTCACCAACGTCAACTTCTCGATCTCGGTCGGTACCCGCGTTCCGCGCGACGTGAGCTTCCACGTGTTGCCGGAGCGAGTGGTCGCGATCTATCCGGAATGGCGAGGATTTAAGTTCATCATCGTCAGGGAGCAGATCCTGATCATCGATCCGAACACGTTCGAGATCGTGGCGATTCTCGAGGTCTAAAATCTGACGGTTGCGAGTTCGGGGCGGGCAGCGATGCCCGCCCTTTCGCATGGACTCAAAACGCCTGCTCAAGGAGCAGGCTGCTATCCCCCAGCATTGGTTAACCAGTGATTTCCGCAGGTTCTGAGCATCTTTTTGCGAGGCGGATGAGGCATTTGAGGGATGTCCGGAGCCGTCTAAGGCTTCCCCTTGGGCCGGTTGTTACCTATAACCGCGCCCACCTGCCGCCGCATTTTTCGGGATTTGGATGGCCAAGACACCCGCCGAGACGATTTACGTGCTCAACGGTCCGAACCTCAATTTGTTGGGGACCCGCGAGCCCGAGACCTACGGCCATGCCAAGCTTGCTGACGTCGAGAAGCTTTGCGCGAAAACTGCCGCGCAGTTCGGCCTGAAGGCCGATTGCCGGCAGTCCAACCGCGAAGGCGAGCTGATCGATTTCATCCACGATGCCCATGCCAACAAGGCGGCCGGGATCATCATCAATGCCGGCGGCTATTCGCACACCTCGATCGCGCTGCATGACGCTTTGGTTGCGGTGAAAATTCCGACCGTCGAAGTGCACATCAGCAATATTCACGCCCGCGAGGGTTTCCGCCACCATTCCTTCACCGCCAAGGCCGCATTCGCGACGCTTTCCGGCTTCGGCATCGATGGTTACCGGCTTGCGATCAACGGCCTTGCCGCCAGAATTGGCGCCAAGGCAAAAGCCTGATGCTTCGGCCGCATCACCAAGCAGAAAGTTCCGGATCAACATATGGCGCGCCAGCCTGACGACAAAACACTCCCAGAATTCAAGAGCGGCGACGGGGCGCTGATCCGCGAACTCGCAATGCTGCTCGACGAAACCGGTCTCACCGAGATCGAGATCGAGCGCGCAGGGCTGCGGGTGCGGGTCGCGCGCAACGTCAACATCGCGGCCTCGCTGCCGCCAAACATGCAACCCGCCGCTCCGGCGCCGGTGGCTACCGCGCCGGCCGAAGTCGCCAAGCACCTGGGCGTGGTGCCCTCGCCGATGGTCGGCACCGCCTATTGGGCCTCCGAACCCGGCGCCAAGCCGTTCATCGAAGTCGGCGCCAAGGTCGCGGTCGGACAGACGCTCTTGATCATCGAAGCGATGAAGACGATGAACCAGATTCCGTCCCCGCGCGCCGGCACCGTGACGCAGATCCTTGTCGAGGACGGCCAGCCGGTCGAATTCGGCGAGCCGCTGGTAATTATTGAATAGCGACGCGCCGTCATCCTGAGGTGCGAGGGCGAAGCCCGAGCCTCGAAGGATGAATTTGTTGAATTGGCGAACAGACCGTCGCCCTTCGAGGCGCGCAAGAGCCCGCTCCTCAGGGTGACGGAAGAGGCAGTAACGATGTTCGACAAGATCCTGATAGCCAATCGCGGCGAGATTGCCCTGCGCATCCTGCGCGCGTGCAAGGAGCTCGGCATTGCAACCGTCGCGGTGCATTCCACCGCCGACGCCGACGCCATGCATGTTCGCCTTGCCGACGAGAGCGTCTGCATCGGCCCGCCGCCGTCAAAGGACAGCTATCTCAACGTGCCCGCGCTGCTTTCGGCTTGCGAGATCACCGGCGTCGACGCGGTGCATCCCGGCTACGGCTTTCTGTCCGAAAACGCCCGCTTTGCCGAGATCCTCGCCGAGCACAATTTGCATTTCATTGGACCGAAGGCCGAACACATCCGTCTGATGGGCGACAAGATCGAGGCCAAGAAGACCGCGAAGAAGCTCGGCATTCCCGTGGTGCCCGGCTCCGACGGCGCCGTCGGGCCTGACGACGACGCAATGGCGATCGCAAAAGCAATCGGCTTTCCGGTGCTGGTGAAGGCCGCTTCGGGCGGCGGCGGACGCGGCATGAAGGTCGCGCAGACGCCCGAGGACCTCATGCTGGCGCTCTCGACCGCGGCCAATGAAGCCAAATCGGCATTCGGCGATGCGTCGGTCTATCTGGAAAAATATCTGCAGAAGCCGCGCCACATCGAAATCCAGGTGCTCGGCGATGGCCGCGGCGGCGCGATCCATCTAGGCGAGCGCGATTGCTCGCTGCAGCGACGCCATCAAAAGGTCTGGGAGGAAGGCCCTTCGCCAGCGCTCGATGCCGCGGCGCGCAAGAAAATCGGCGCTACCGTCGCCAAGGCGATGCAGGAGATGAAATATCTCGGCGTCGGCACGGTGGAATTCCTCTACGAGGACGGCGAATTCTATTTCATCGAAATGAACACCCGCATCCAGGTCGAGCATCCCGTCACCGAGATGATCACCGATATCGACCTCGTCCTCGAGCAGATCCGCATCGCCGCCGGCGGCGATCTGCCGCTGACGCAGGAAGAGGTCATGATCAACGGCCACTCCATCGAATGCCGTATCAATGCGGAGAACCCCGTCAGCTTCCGCCCCTCGCCCGGCAAGATCCTGCAATATCACCCGCCGGGCGGACTTGGCGTGCGCATCGATTCCGCCGTCTACCAGGGCTACGTCATCCCGCCCTATTATGACTCGCTGGTCGGCAAGCTGATCGTCCACGGCAAGACCCGCGGCGAATGCCTGATGCGGCTGCGCCGCGCCTTGGACGAAATGGTAGTGGACGGTATCGAGACCACGCTGCCGCTGTTCAGGGCGTTGGTCCGGGAGCCCGACATTATCGATGGTGACTATCATATCCACTGGCTCGAACAGTACCTGGCCGGCGAGCCGGGCAGCAGCCAGGCGGCCGCTTCATCCTGAAAAGGCATTGCCGGCTGGAACCGGTTGCCCGAACAGGCGTTTCGCTCGGCGGGGGCAGCCCTTCCCGCCTTCGGGGACTGCTTGCATTCCGTTGCTTCATGACGCGAGATTGTTGTGACGCCTGACGCCAAGCGCCGGCGCGCGATTGGACAAATCCTGCTGCTCGCGGCGGGCCTCGTCGTGCTGACCTTCATCAGCGCCGGTTCGGTCCATCTGGTGAACCGGGCGCGGGAGGATGCGCGCTGGGTTCTCCACACCGTTGAAGTGGAAAACCAGTTGTCGCTCGCGCAACTGCAGCTGCATCGCGCCGAAAGCGCGCAGCGCGGCTATCTTTCCACCTTGCTTCCCGATTTTCACACCGACTTTGAAGAAGCCGCTTCAGCCCTCACGCCGGCGCTGCAGCGGTTGAGCCAGCTTGTCAGCGACACCCCCGCAGAAAAGCGACTCGTTGACGAGATGCTTCCGCTCGTCAATCAGCGAATCGAGGAATTCCGCAACACTATCGAACTTGCGCTGACGCAGCGCGTCGACGACGCCACCCGAGCCGTGCGCGAGGGTATCGGGCGCGACGCCATGAAGCACATCGACGATCTCGCGAGCCAGATGCGCACCGAAGAAGATCGGCTGTTTGTCGAGCGCACGACCAACGCCGACCGCACTCAATCGCTGGCGGCATCAATGACCTGGGTAGGTTCGGGCTTCGTCGTCGTGCTGGCCGGCATCTCGATCCTGCTGGTGCGGCGGTCGGCGCGCGCGCGTGACGACGCCGAAGCGTTATTGCGCGACAATAACCTCAATCTCGAGGCGACCATCGACGAGCGCACCGCCGATCTTCGCGAGGCCAACGACGAAATCCAGCGCTTCGCCTATATCGTCAGCCACGATCTGCGCTCGCCGCTGGTAAACATCATGGGCTTCACCAGCGAACTCGAGCAATTGCACGCCGATATTTTCAAGCGGATCGCAACCTTCGCCCGGGCTTCGGCTTCCCCGGCTCCAGTGGTTGCCGCAGAGACCGAGCCGGTGCTCGAGGCGGAAGACAAGCAGCTCGCCCAGGATTTCTCCGAGGCCCTGGAATTCATCAAATCGTCGATCGCCAAGATGGACCGCCTGATCAGCGCCATCCTCAACCTCACCCGCGAGGGGCGGCGTGAGTTCGAGCCGGTGCGGATCGATACCCGCGAACTGATCGAAGGCATCGTGACGACGGTTGCGCATCAGGCCGCGGAAGCCCACGCCCAGATTCGCGTCGAACCGCTGCCGCACATCGTCAGCGACCGCCTGGCGCTGGAACAGATTTTCTCGAACCTGATCGACAACGCGCTCAAATACCTCGAGCCGGGAGTTCCCGGGGACATCTCTATCCGCGGCCGGACCAAGCTTGGCTTTGCGATTTTCGAAGTCGCGGACAATGGCCGCGGCATCGATCCCAAGGACCACCGGCGGATTTTTGACCTGTTCCGCCGCGCTGGTGCTCAGGACAAGCCGGGACAGGGCATCGGACTTGCCCACGTCCGCGCCTTGGTGCGGCGATTGGGTGGAACCATGTCGGTATCATCGGAACTTCACTCCGGCAGCACCTTCACGATAACATTGCCCATCAAATGGACAGGGAGTAACGGGAAAAGAGCCTCATGAGCCAGCCAGTCACCATCATCATGATCGAGGACGACGAGGGGCATGCGCGTCTGATTGAGCGAAATATCCGCCGCTCCGGCGTCAACAACGAGATCGTGCCGTTCAGCAACGGTACAGCTGCGGTGAACTATCTGTTCGGCAGCGACGGCACCGGCCTTGACCAAAAGGGCCGGGCGTTGCTGATTCTGCTCGACCTGAATTTGCCCGACATGAGCGGCATCGACATCTTGCGGTGGGTCAAGGAGAACAGATATCTCAAGACGGCACCGGTCGTGGTGCTCACCACCACCGACGATTCCCAGGAAATCAAGCGCTGCTACGAACTTGGTTGCAACGTGTATATGACCAAGCCGGTGAATTACGATCGCTTCGCCAACGCCATTCGCCAGCTCGGACTGTTCTTCTCCGTCATTCAGGTACCGGCAGCCGCCACATGAATCCTGCGATGCCAACGCTATTGTATATCGACGATGACGAGGCGCTTGCCAGGCTGGTCAATCGCGGCCTGACGCGGCTCGGCTTCAGGGTCGTTCATGCGGCGAGCGGTACCGAGGGGCTCGATCGCCTCGAGCAAGGCGGCATCGACGTCATAGCGCTCGATCAATATATGCCCGGCCTCGATGGCCTCGACATCCTTGAGCGGATCCTGGCGCTCCCGAACGCGCCGCCGGTGGTGTTCGTCACGGCCTCGCAGGATTCAAGCATTGCGGTTACGGCCTTGAAGGCCGGCGCTGCCGATTATCTGGTGAAAGATACGCTCGGCGATTTCATCTCCCTGCTGCAAGTCGCGCTCGACGGCGCGCTGCGGCAGGCGCAGATTCGAAAAGCCCGGGATGACGCTGAGGCAGAGGTCCATGCGTCGCGCGACCGCTATGCCGCGCTCGCCGCCGAGCGCGAGATGCTGCTGCGCGAGGTCAACCACCGCGTCGGCAATAGTTTGCAGATCATCGCCTCGCTCTTGCATCTGCAGGCCAATTCCAGCACCCAGGATGACGTCAAGGCGGCGCTGACCAATGCGATGGGGCGGGTGGCCGCGGTGGCGCAGGTCCACCGCCGGCTCTACACTTCGCACGACCTCAAGAGCGTGCTGCTTAACCAGTATCTCGGCGCTCTGCTTGAGGACCTCAGAAGGTCCGCCGAGGGTGACAGGATGTCGCGACTGACATTGAAGGCGGAGCCCATCGAGATCGATCCCGACCGGGCGGTGGCGATCGGCATTATCGTCAATGAGCTTGTGATGAACGCCGTGAAATATGCCTACCCCGACGGCGCCGGCCCGATCGACGTCGAGCTCCATGCCCAGGGCGACGACCTCGTGTTGTCGATCGCCGACAACGGCGTCGGCCTCAATGGCGAGATCGACCCGCGTTCCACCGGCATGGGGCAGCGCATCGTGACCGCCATGGCGTCCAAGCTCGAAGCCAGCGTCGAGCGCGACCCAGACCATGCCGGCACCCGGATCGTCGTGCGGTTTCGCCGCGTCATCGCGCCCGCAACGAATATTGCCAGCGCGGCCGCCAGCTAGCTCGGCGGCTTACCACCCGAGCAGTTGCAGCCACGGCAGCACGATCACAAGCAGGCCGGCAAAGTAAATCAGCCCGAAGATCAGGCCGAATTTCCAGAAATCGCCCTTGCCGATGTAGCCGCTGCCGAAATACATCGGCGCCGGTCCGGTCGCATAGGGCGAAATCACGCCCATCAGTCCCAGCGAATAGACGCAAAGCAGCGTCAGCGTCGGTACCGACAATCCGGGAATGCCGGTGCCGACCGCGAGCACCACCGGCAGCACCGCAGCCGCATGCGACGTGATGCTGGAAAAGAAATAGTGAACCCAGAAGAAAAACGAGACCAGCAGGATCATCCCGATTGTGGGCGTCACCGTCGCGAGCGGCTTGGCATAACCTTCCGCAACCCACTTGATGAATCCGATCTCGTTCAGGCCCGACGACAGCGTGAGCAATGAGGTGAAGTAGAAAAACACTTCCCACGCGCTTTTTTCGGCGACGATGTCGTCGAATTCGATGATGCCGGTAACCAGCATCAGCGTGATGACGACGAACACCACCATGGTCGGGTTGATAAAGTTGGAACCCAGCATGGGAAGGCTGATGGCCGGATTGGCGCCGGTGATCCAGAGAAACATCGCCAGTACCACCAGCCCGGCCATGATCCATTCGTGGCGCGAGGGCGGGCCCATCGCCGCGAGCTCGCCCGAACTCCAGGTGACGATTTCAGGACCCTCCTTTACCTGCGGCCGGCAGATGACATAGGCCAGCAACGGCACCAGCAGCAGCAACGGAATCCCGAGCGGTGCGAACCCGAACAACCATTGTGCCCAGCCGATCTCCACGTTGACGATCTTCTTGGCGATGCTCAGCGCCGCGGCATTGGGTGCCAGCGCGGTCAGGAACAGCGAGCTGGTCACGGCCGTGGTCGCAAACGCGGTCCACATCACATAGGTGCCGATCTTGCCCGCGGTAGGTCCGGGCTCCGAGCCGTAGATCCGCGGAATGTTGCTGACGATGGGATAGATCGTGCCGCCGCTGCGCGCGGTGTTGGACGGCGTCGCCGGAGCCAGCACAAGGTCCGAGAACGCCACCGCATAGCCAAGACCGATCGTGCTGCGGCCGAGGCCGCGCACCAGCATCAAGGCGAGCCGTCTGCCAAGTCCGCTCTTGCGGTATCCGATCGAGAACACGAAAGCGCCGACGATGAGCCACACCGTGCTTTCGGAGAAGCCGCCCAGCATCCATCGCAGCGATTTATTGGGATCGGGATCGACATAGCCCATGACCCCCGCAACGGTCAGGCCGATCAGGCCGACCGCGCCCACCGGCATGGATTCAAGAATCAGGCCGGCGATGACGGCTGCGAACAGCGCGAAGTAGTGCCATTGATTGGCATTGAGACCGGCCGGAGCCGGCACAAGATAGATCGCAAGCCAGATGCCCAGCGGCGCGACCGTCCTCCATGTGATTTTCACGAATGCCCCCTTTGGTTTCCCCCCAAGCGTTTTGCCCGCTCAGTCCCAGCGAACATGCGCCGCTTTAACTGGACCACCCTAGCATATTGCCGCTGGCCGGACGAACCCTGCAAAGCGCCGGTGCCTATTGTGGACAAGCAAGGCCCGAGGGCGGCGGTGACACGATGCAATGATAGTCCGCCCCATCGCACCCCCGCCCTCACCCTGCTATCCTCCCACCCATGACCACACGCGACTCCGCCTCTTCCGAAATCACGCCCGAAGTGCTGCTGCGCGCTTATGCCTGCGGCATCTTTCCGATGGCCGAGAGTGCCGACGATCCGACCCTGTTCTGGGTCGAGCCGGAAATGCGCGGCGTGATTCCGCTCGACGGCTTTCGCATTTCCTCGCGGCTGGCGCGCACGGTGCGCTCCGATGCCTTCACCGTCACCGTCGACAGCACTTTCAAGGCTGTCATCGCCGGCTGTGCCGCACCGCAGCCCGGCCGCGACGACACCTGGATCAACAAGCGCATCCGCGACCTCTACATCGGGCTGCACGAACTCGGACATGCCCATAGCGTCGAGGTCTGGAACAATGACGACCTGGTCGGCGGACTCTACGGCGTCAGCCTTGGCCGCGCCTTCTTCGGCGAGAGCATGTTTCATCGCGCCCGCGACGCCTCGAAGGTGGCGCTGGTGCACCTGGTGGCGCGGCTGATCACGGGCGGCTTCGAATTACTCGACACGCAATATGTGACCGAGCACTTGCGCAGCTTTGGAGCGGTCGAGGTCTCGCGGCGGCGCTATACCGGACTGCTCGACAAGGCGATCAGAGGTGAGGCGCATTTCCACAAGCTGCCGCTCGACCGGCCGATCAGCGGCGCGCGGGCGCTGGCGATTATCGCGGCGCGCGGGTGAAGGCGTTATCGTGTCGCGGACGCGGCAGCGCATCTCCCGGCGATGCGAAGCATTATCCACTGCGCCGGTATCCCAATGCACAACGCCGCCCAAGCGGAGTATGATCGCTCGGCGGCGTTGCGTATTAGCGCTGGGCCCTCAAATCCCCAGCACGGTTATGTCTGCGCAGGCCGTGCAAAGGTTCATGCAATAAGTTGGGCCGGGCCGGAAATCTTCTCCGGGCCGGTGGGTTGCTGTGATGGTGTCTGCTACCTGAAAATCCCGAACAGGCCGCCGGGCTGCGGCTGCGGTTGGGGCTGCTGCTGGAACTGCGGCTGAGGCGGCGGCGGCGGACGCTGCGCCTGCTTTGGCGGCGCGCGCTTTTGCGCCGGCGGCGGTGCGGCAGGCTTGGGGGGTTCGGTCGGGGCTGCGTTGACGAGGGTGGTTTCGGGGCCTTTGCAGTCGGTCAGCCAGATGTCGTAGATCGGGTGCTCGACGCCGTGCAGGCCGGGACTCGCCGCGAACATCCAGCCCGAGAAAATCCGCTTCACCTCGCCCTGCAGGGTGATCTCGTCGACCTCGACAAAGGCGTCGGTGTTGGCGGCCTCCGTTGCCGGACGCGTGTAGCAGGCATCGGTCTTTACCCGCAGCGCGCCGAACTGGACGGTCTCCCCGATGTCTTCGTCGAAGTTGATGATGCGCCCCGTGATCTTGTCGAGCCCCGAAAAGCTCGCCTTCTTGTTGGCGATCTTCTGCGCCGGCGGCTCGGAGACCACCTCGTCGCCGGGCTGCAACGTCGCGGGCGATTGCGGCACGCCCTTCGGCTGGCGTTGTCCCGGCGGCAATCCCGGCAGCGCATTGGCTCCCGGCGGCGCGACCGCGATACCCTGGCCAGGCTGCGGCGGCGCCACCGCGATCCCTGGCGGGGTATTCTGCGGAACGACGGTGGTGCCGGGCGGCGGCGCCAGCGGTTGCGACTGCACGGCTCCCGGCGCGGGTACGCCCTGCCCCGGCAGCGGGCGATTGGGCGTCGGCAACAGGCGGCCCTGAGGCAGCTCCGGAACCTCTTCTTCGTCGTCGGGCGGCGGGGCGCCACGGGGAACATTGCCGGGCGGTCGCGGCGCGGGATCCGAGAAGATATTGCCGATCTGCGCGCGCGCGGGCGGCGCAAGCGAGATCGCTGTAGCGGCAATGAGGGCCGCAAAACCAGTCAGGGCAATGGTTCGAAACATCTCGCGGCTTTAACAGGCGAATCGGGCTCGCGACATTGTACAGGGTACAGGGTTATGCGCCGCGCGCAGGGGCACCGGTTAACACGCCGAATACGGCGGGGAAAGGGCGGCTTTGCCCTCCTCAAGACCACTGGTCAGCCCGCGGGCCAGATGAAATAGTGGCTTCCGATGAACGTTCGCGCGCCCGCGCGAAAGCAGGAAAATCCGGGTCAACCGGAGCAACAGGGAAACGCCACACATGCCCGATCGAATTCGTCTGGATGGCAAGGTCGCCGTCGTCACCGGGGCTGCCGGCGTCATCGGCACCGCAACCATCCGCCTGTTGGCCGAACGCGGCGCCCGCGTTGTTGCCGTCGACCGCAGGGAACTGGACCTGCAGGGCGCGATCAAGGATTTGCCGGCCGCCGCGCAGGCGCTTGCCGTGACTGCCGACGTCACCGATGAGAACGAGGTCGCGGAGTATGTCCGCGCCGCCGTCGACAAGTTCGGCGCCATCGACGTGTTTTACAACAACGCCGGCATCGAAGGCGACGTGGCGCCGATCACGAGATATTCGCTGGAGGCGTTTCGCAGGGTGCTCGATGTCAACGTGGTCGGCGTATTTCTGGGGCTGAAACATGTGCTGCCAGTGATGCTCAAACAGAACAAGGGCAGCATCATCAACACCGCCTCGATCGCCGGCCTGATCGGTTCTCCGGAGGTCGCGGTCTACAGCGCCAGCAAGCATGCGGTGATCGGGCTGACCAAGAGCGCCGCGCTGGAATGCTCAACAACCAATGTGCGGGTGAACTGCGTCTGCCCCGGCCTGATCGACAGCCGGATGCTGAGCGCGATCATCCAGGGCCGCAACCCCGGCAACGCGCCCACGCCCAACGACAAGATCGTCGAGCGGATTCCGGCGCGCCGGCTCGGCCAAGCTTCAGAGGTCGCCTCCATCGTCGCGTTCCTCGCCTCCGACGAGGCAAGCTATGTCTCGGGTTCCGCCTACACCGTCGACGGTGGACGGACTGCAAGCTAAAGATTGTCGTTCCGGGCTGGTCCAAAGGACCAGACCCGGAATCTCGAGATTCCGGGTCTGCGCTTCGCGCATCCCGGAATGACAGGTACACTCGTTAGAAGGTCTCCTCATCATGCCCGTGACCCTCGATCCCGATGCCGCCGCCGTGTTCAAGGCATTTCAGGAAGCCGGCCGTCCGCCCTACGAAACGGTTTCACCCACCGAAGCGCGCGAGCTCTATCTGAAGGCCCGTGTCGTCAGCAATCCCGAGCCGCCGGAC
>VAZH01000035.1:0-993 GCA_005884465.1 Alphaproteobacteria bacterium
GAAATGATGGATGTTGGCTTTATTGGCTTGGGGACGATGGGACGTCCGATGGCAAGGCACCTCCAGGCTGCCGGACATCGCCTGTTTCTTTGCGACGTCGGGCCCATTTCGCAGGAGCTCGTTGCCGCGGGCGGCGTCGTCTGCAAATCCGGCAAGGAAGTTGCGGAACAATCCGATGTCGTCATCATGATGGTGCCGGATACGCCGCATGTGCAGGCGGTTCTGTTCGGCGCGAGCGGCGTGGCGGAAGGACTCTCAAAAGGCAGGATTGTCGTCGACATGAGTTCGATCTCGCCGCTGGCGACCAAGGAATTCGCAAAGAAGATCAACGCGCGCGGCGCCGATTATCTCGATGCCCCCGTTTCCGGCGGCGAGGTTGGCGCCAAGGCCGCATCCCTCACGATCATGGTTGGCGGGCCGGAGAGGGCATTCAACATCGTGAAGCCGCTGTTCGAAAAGATGGGCAAGAACGTAACGCTCGTTGGCGGAAACGGCGACGGCCAGACCACCAAGGTCGCCAACCAGATCATCGTCGCGCTGACGATCGAGGCGGTCGGAGAAGCGCTGTTGTTTGCGTCAAAGGCCGGCGCCGATCCGGCACTCGTGCGGCAGGCTTTAATGGGCGGCTTCGCATCCTCGCGCATCCTTGAGGTGCACGGCGAGCGCATGGTGAAGCGGAATTTCGATCCTGGTTTCCGCATCGAACTGCACCAGAAGGATCTCAACCTGGCGCTGGAGGGCGCGCGAGCCCTCGGCCTTTCGTTGCCTAGCACGGCGGCGGCGCAGCAATTGTTCAGTTCCTGCGTGGCGCACGGCGGCAAAGGCTGGGACCATTCCGCGATGGTGAGGGCGCTGGAGATGATGGCAAGCCACGAAATCGGAAAGACCTCTGCGCAACCAGAGGCAAGCCATGGTTATCGATTGCCGTCCTCTGTCGCTTGACGTCTCACGCGGCGGCGGGGACGGGGAAATCACGATTCATCGATCGGATAC
>VAZH01000035.1:1001-16230 GCA_005884465.1 Alphaproteobacteria bacterium
AGGAGGTACAACGCATGCCGCACGGCGAGCCCGAGCATGAAGCGTTCCCTGATCTGCACGGGATCCCTGCGGGTGGTCCCGACCCCCGGCTTGTCGTCGATGCGCACGCCGATCAGGGTTGGCCCGGAGGCCGCAAGGGATTGATCGACAAGCCGCTCAAAATCCTCTTCGTCGGCCGCCCAGGCGCTGTTGGCGAGACCGCAGCCGGCCGCGATGGCAACGATATCGGATACAGCAGCGGCGGGCGTCGGCTGCGCGCCGGTGATCTGGTAGATGCCGTTATCCATCACGATCATGGTGAGGTTTTTCGGCGCCAGTGCCGCGATGGTCGACAGGCATCCCATCTGCATCAACAGCGAGCCATCTCCCTCCAGCGCGAAAACACGACGGTTGGGCTGGGCCAGCGCGACGCCGAGCGCAATCGGGAAGGCCAGGCCCATGCTGCCCAGCATGTAAAAATTCTGCGGCCGGTGGCCGGCCGCCCACAGATCGAAATTGGTGTTGCCGATTCCGCCGATGACGGCTTCCTCGTGCTTCAGCTTTGCGAGCAAGCGCGAGGTGAGATCGAAACGGTTCATCAACTTGGTATTGCGGGCAGGGGTGCTTGATTGCTTGGTCATGCGCTCGCTCACTTGTCGAACACTTTGCCGCCGGTCAACAGCGGCGAGAGGATCAGCGCCACCGGCGCCTGCGTGGTGATGGCCTGCTTGATCGATCGATCGGCGATGAACTCGAACTCATCGAGCCGGGTCACGGTGTGATGCTCCATTGCCAGCGAGTCGAGCACCGGCCGCATGGTGCGGCAGACCAGCGACTGCCCATAATTGAATTCGCCGAGCGTGCCGCGCTCGGACACGAACATGATCAGCGGAATCTGATAAGGGATCGCCAGCGACGCCAGCACATTTGCAAGCGTGGCGAAGCCGGAGGTCTGCATCAGCACCGCGCCGCGCATGCCTCCCATCCACGCGCCGGAGATGATGCCGACCGCCTCTTCCTCGCGTGCGGTGGGAAAGGTGGTGAAGAACGGATCGGCGTGAAGATCCTGGATCAGCTTGGTCAGCACGCGATCGGGAACGTAGGGCACAAGCCGGACGTCGTTGCGCTTGAGCGTTTGCAGCACGATGTCGTGCCAGGCCTTTCCAGAAGATGCCTTCTCGGAGGAGGGCTTCTCCTGAGAGGGCGTCTCATCCAGGCTCTTGGGCGAGGTTTGTCCCTCGGCAGCCGCCATCGAAATCTCCCTTGCTGCGCGATGATTTTTCGTTCGCGACATGATCGCGGCCATCCTGCCGAGGCGCAAAACTTGACGCGATCTCGGGGATTGTCAACATGTCCCGGTGGTACCCGTGATCTGCGCGCCACGGCGGTGCCGTTGGCGTGCCGGGGTGCGATAAAGGAAGCAACAAGGACATTGAGAGGGAATGCCATGGACGGCTGGTTCCGGATCGCCGCCGCAGCGGTGACGATGTTTACCGCGGTCGGGGTAGCATCCGCGCAGTCACCGTTTCCGTCCAAGCCCGTGCATATTTTCGTCCCCTACGCCGCCGGTGGGGGAGTGGACATCCTCGCCCGCACGCTGGGTGACGTGGTCTCCCGGCACTGGGGCCAGACCGTCGTGGTTGAAAATCGGCCCGGCGCGGGTGGGGTTGTCGCGTCGCAGGCGCTGGTGACGTCGCCGCCTGATGGATACACCCTCATCGTTGTCGCAAGCGGTCACGCCACCAATCCATTCCTGTACCCCAAGATTCCCTACGATACCTTCAAGGATTTTGCGCCGATTTCGCTGCTGGCCTCGTCTCCCAATATCTTGCTGGTGCGCGCCGATTCTCCGTTCAAGACGCTTGCCGATGTGATCGCTCAGGCGCGCTCAAAACCGGGAAGCCTGTCCTTCGCGCATGCGGGGACCGGAACCTCAACGCATCTCGCTGGTGAACTTCTGAAAAATCTCGCCAAGATCGATATCAACGCGATTCCCTACAAGGGCGGCGCGCCCGCCATCAACGATCTCCTCGGCGGGCAAATTCCGATGTCGTTCAACAATGGGCCGGAATCGGTCGGACAAATCGAGGGCGGCACCGTGCGGGCGCTCGCCGTCACGACCGCCGCGCGGGCATCATTTCTGCCTAACGTGCCGAGCATGGCCGAGACCGTGCCGGGGTACGACACCGAGGTGTGGTGGGGTTTGCTCGGGCCGGCCGGAATGCCTCGCGACCTCGTTGAGAAACTCTCGCATGATTTCGTCGCAGCCTTGAACACTGAGGCCATCAAGGAGCGACTGACCAAGCTTGGCGCGTCGCCGATCGGCAGCTCGCCACAGCAATTCGATGCCAAGATTCGTGCCGATTACAGGAAATGGGGCCCGATCATCGAGGCCGCCGGCATAAAGGCCGAGTGATGCAGTGGATACACCGATGATTCCGGCCTGTCTCCCGCCGCGCGAGGTAAGCCGGCCGAAAGTGCCGCCGCCGCCGAACGCCTGCGATACGCATGCGCATGTGTTCGGGCCCGCGCAGCGATTTCCTTACACTGGGGATCGCAGCTATACGCCGCCGGATGCGCCGCTCGAAAAATATCTGGGCATGCTCGACACCATGGGATTTGCGCGCGGCGTGCTGGTGCAAGGCAGTGCGCACGGCCGCGATAATTCCGCCATGCTGGACGCGCTCAGGCAACGCCCCGATCGCCTGCGCGGTGTTGCGGTGGCCGACGCCGATGTATGTCGATGTGTCGCCGGCCGATCTGCGCCAGTGGAATCGCCTCGGTATCAGAGGACTGCGCTTCAATCATTTTTTCCGCGACGGGCAATTGCACTATCGCGGCGGCGTGCCGCTATCGGCGGCGCGGACGCTGGCGCCGCTAATGGCCGAACTCGGATGGCATCTTCAACTCTGGATCGATGCGAAGGATCTGCCGGAGACGATTCCAGTTCTGAAATCGCTCGGCCTGCCTGTGGTGATCGATCATATGGGCCGCACCGACGCGCGCGCGGGCATTGGAACGGAAGGTTTCCAGTCGCTGTTGCGCGCGGTCGGCGACGGGTGGTGCTGGGCCAAGCTGTCCGGTGCCCATCGCCTCAGCCGCGACGCGCCTGATTATCATGATGCGCGGCCATTTCATGAAGCGCTGGTGCGGGCTAATCCGAAACGGCTGCTATGGGGTGGCGACTGGCCGCATCCGCGCGTCGAGGGCGAGATGCCCGATGCCGGTCATCTGTTCGAATTGTTTCAACTATGGACGCCGGACCGAGCAATCCAGCACCGCATTCTCGTGACCAATCCCGCAAAGCTCTATGGCTTCCCGAACTGAAAGTCGCATCAGCAATGTCCGTCAACAACAAGCGCGTATTTTACGTCAAATATCTGGCGCATGAGATCTATGCCGACATCCTGCGGGCGCGGCCCGATGTGCGGCTCGACCGGCTCGAGAACGAAAGTCCCGAGGAGATTTCGGCGCCGATCCTGTCCGCGGCGCATGCCTATCAGGTCGGCGCGGCGCGCGATGAATTGGCAAGACATTTCCACGTCGATCAAGACCTGCTGCGGCGCGCGCCGAACCTCTTGATCGTCTCCAGCAATGGCGCCGGCTACGATCCCGTCGACGTCGAGGCCTGCAGCGAAGCCGGTGTGCTGGTGGTCAACCAGTCCGGCGGCAACGCCCACTCCGTGGCCGAACACGCGCTGGGCATGCTGCTCACGCTGTCGAAACGGATCCTGGAGGCCGACCGTGCAATGCGGCGTGAGGCAAATGTGAGCCGCAACGCCTTGATCGGCACCGAGGCGCACGGCAAGACCATCGGCATCGTCGGGCTGGGCAATGTGGGGCGCCGCATCGCCGCGCTCTGCGAGGGTCTGCTCGGCATGAAGGTGCTGGCCTATGATCCTTATCTCACGGCGGGCGAAATGACGGCGCGCGGCGGCGAGAAGGTCGAGCTGGATGAGCTGCTAAGCCGCTCCGATTACGTTTCCGTCAGTTGTCCGCTAACCAGGGAAAGCCGCGGCATGATAGGGGCGCGCGAATTCGCGCTGATGCAGCCACACGCCTATTTCATCACCACGGCGCGAGGTTTTATCCACGATGAAGCCGCGCTGCTCGAGGCGCTGCGCAACCGGCTCATTGCAGGCGCGGGTCTCGACGTCTGGGCCAAGGAGCCGCCGCCGCCCGACCATCCGCTTCTTAAGTTCGACAATGTGCTGGCGAGCCCGCATACCGCGGGAGTGACCAGGGAAGCGCGGGCGAACATGGGCCGGATTGCCGCCGAGCAAATCCTCGATGCGCTCGACGGCCTGCGCCCGCCGCGCATCATCAACCCGGAAGTCTGGCCGCGTTACGTCAGGCGCTTCGAGCGCTCATTCGGTTTCACGCCGGAATAGTGGGTTCGGCGCAGCATTTTCTACCGAGCATGGGAGCGAGGCGCGTCGCTCAGGCGGCAATCGGATCCTCGATCGGCGGGCAGGACAGGCCAAGGCTCTCGGCCACCGCCTTGTTGGTGATGCGGCCGCGGTGAACGTTCAGACCTGCCCGCAGATGGGGGTTCTGCGTTACGGCTGCGAAGCCCTGGTTCGCGAGCGCCAGGCCGAACGGCAGCGTCGCGTTGTTCAGCGCCTGGCTTGAGGTGAGGGGAACCGCACCGGGCATATTGGCAACGCAGTAATGGATGATGCCGTCGACCTCATAGGTCGGATCGGCGTGGGTCGTCGGACGGGAGGTCTCGAAGCAGCCACCCTGATCGATTGCAACGTCCACGATCACGGCACCCGGCTGCATCGACTTCAGCATTTTTCGGGTGACCAGCTTCGGCGCGCTCGCGCCGGGCACCAGAACGGCGCCGATCACGACATCGGCAGCGAAAACTTCCTGTTCGATCGCTTCCGTGGTGGGGAAGCGAGTCCGGATTCGCCCCGTGAACAAGTCGTCAAGTTCACGCAGCCTCGGGATCGACCGGTCCAGGATCGTGACCTCCGCGCCGAGGCCGACGGCCATCCGCGCCGCGTGCGTGCCGACGACCCCGCCGCCGATAATCACCACGCGGGCGGGCGCAACACCCGGCACGCCGCCGAGTAGAATGCCGCGGCCGCCTGCGCTGCGCGTGAGCGCCGAGCCGGCCGCTTCGATCGAAAGCCTGCCCGCCACCTCGCTCATGGGAGCGAGCAGAGGAAGGCCTCCCTTCGCATCGGTGACGGTTTCATACGCAATCGCCGTGCAGCCCGAAGCCATCAGGCCTTTGGCCTGCGCCGGGTCCGCAGCGAGATGCAGATAGGTGAAGATGATCTGGCCCTCGCGCAGCTGCGACCATTCGCGGGGCTGGGGCTCCTTGACCTTCACGATCATATCGGCGCTGGCGAAAATCTCGGCCGCGGTGTCGGCGATCGCCGCTCCGGCCTTGCGGTAGACCTCATCGGTCGCGCCGATTCCCGCACCCGCATTGGTTTCGACGATGACGCTATGGCCTGCAGCTACATACTCGCGCGCCGCGCCCGGTGTGAGGCCAACGCGGTACTCCTGCACTTTGATCTCCTTGGGCACTCCGACGCGCATGGCTGGGCACTCCCTTTTTTGAACCTCTCCAATATGTAAGTCGAATTTTGATTTAAGTCCTTGCGATTTCGGTGATTTATTGCGAATTTTTGTCACAAACCAGCATAGATCCCGCTATCCACGCAGGAATCCAAACAAATGAAACTCGAGCAGCTCGACCATATAGACACAACAATTCTGTCGGAACTCGCGACCAATGCCCGGGCCAGCCAGGTCGACCTCGCCGAGCGCGTCGGGCTTTCAAGCACCGCGATCGCGCGGCGGCAGAAAGCGCTGGAAGAGGAAGGATTCATCCGCGGCTATCAGGCCGTTCTGGATTTGACCCGCTTTGGCCTCTCCACCACCGTGCTGGTCAGGGTCACCCTGGAAAGCCAAAACGAGGATGCGCTGAAGTCGTTCGAAGCCGCGGTCATCGAGTGTCCATCGGTGGTGCGCTGCTTCCTGATGTCCGGCAGCGACGACTACATCGTCATCGTCATGGCGCGCGACATCGAGGACTTCGAGCGCATTCACAGAACCGAGCTGTCGCGATTGCCACGGGTTGCGCGGATCCAGTCGAGTTTCGCCATGCGCGAGGTCGTGAACCGGGCGGTGCCCCCGGTGATCTTTGGCGGACCGCGCCGGCGTGCAAAGGCATAACCGCGCCCGGCATCGCCACGGCATCGACGAGGCCGACGCCCGTCGCGTTCGAAAGCCACGTTGCTTTAAGGCGTCCCTCCCGATTGCGAATAAAGCGGTAACTGTCTCTCGTTTCTCTGCTAGGATTATACCATGACGATCGGGATCACCGGACCCGAACGGAAGGTGCCAAGGCGAAGCGCCGTGGTCGGGTTCATCATTGCGGCCGTCGTTATCGGGATTTTCCTGATTCTGCTCGGGCTCGCGAGCGACATCCTGGTCGATTGGCTGTGGTTTTCCTCGATCGGTTATCTGCAGGTTTTCTGGACAACAATCGGCGCTAAAGCCGTCGTCTTTTTTGCCATCTGGACGGCGACTGCCGTCATCCTCTGGCTGAACGGATGGCTCGCGGTGCGTTTCGCCCGGCGGCCGCCAGCCCAATCCGTCACCGGCTTTGCGTGGCAGGCTGCGGGCAATGTACCACCGGCCGATCTGTTGACGTTCATGCGCGATCGGTTGCCGTGGCCCCGGGTTATCGCAGGCTCTGCATGCTTCATTGCTCTGCTGGTTGCCGCGATAGACGTCGGCAATTGGAACGTCTTTCTGCAGTTTCTCTATCGCGTGCCCTTTGGTGCGGACGACCCGCTCTACAACAAAGACATCAGTTTCTATCTCTTCGCACTGCCTGCCTATATCATCGTCAAGAACTGGATGCTGCTCACCCTCGTTCTGAGCGCGCTTTTCGCCGGAATCATCTACCGGGTGCACGGCGATATCGAATACGACATTCATCACCGATCGATGTCGCCGACAGCCATTGCTCACGGCTCGGCATTGCTCGGTCTCCTGTTCGTTGTGGAGGCCGGGTCCTACGGCCTCGACCGATATCTGCTGCTCTATGGCGACAATGGCGTGGTCGTCGGCGCGAGCTACACTGACGTCCATGTCAAGTTGCCCGTGCTGTGGTTGCTGATCGGCCTGTCGATCGTTGCAGCGTTCGCTTCCTGGGCAAACGTCTGGATGCGCACCTATCGGCTTCCCGTCGCAGCGGTCTTGCTCGTCGCCATCGGCACTTTGGTGCTGTCCGGCGTAACTCCCGCGTTGTTCCGGCAGCTTTACGTCAAACCGAGCGAGCTGCAGCTTGAGAAGCCTTACATCGAACGCAACATCGCGCTCACCCGGCAGGCATATAATCTCCACCAGGTCACGGCGAAGCCGTTTGCCGCCGAACAGAACCTTACCCTCAAGACATTGGAGGCCAACAAGGCGACAATCGAAAATATCAGGCTATGGGACTGGACGCCCTTGTCGGATACCTACGCGCAACTGCAGGAGATCCGCACCTACTACAAATTCCACGATCTTGATGTGGACCGCTACTGGCTCGATGGCTCTTACCAGAGCGTGATGCTTTCAGCCCGCGAACTGCGGCCCTCGTTGCTGCCGCCGAATGCCCAGACCTGGGTCAACCGCCACGTGTTATTTACTCACGGCAACGGCGCCGTGATGAGCCCGGTCACCCGCAAAAGCGTCGAGGGTCTGCCGGTGTTCTATTTACGCGACATTCCTCCTGTTGCGGACGGAGGCCCTCAGATTCGTGAACCCCGCATCTACTACGGCGAAGAGCGCGACAGCTACGTCATCGTCAAGGGAAGTACGCCGGAGTTCGACTATCCGAAGGGGAAAGACAATGCCTATGCGGCTTATGACGGCACGGGTGGCATTCCGATCGGAGCGACGGTGTGGAGAGGCCTGTTTGCCTACTACTTCAACGATCCGAACCTGATTCTCTCAAGCTACATCACCACCGACAGCCGGATCATGATCCGGCGCAATATCCGGGAACGAGTACGAACGATCGCTCCGTTCCTCAGGCTCGACCACGATCCGTATCTGGTCCTCAGCGATGGGCGGATGTTCTGGATGCAGGACGCCTACACGACGAGTTCCTACTTCCCCTCTGCGCAGCCAACGCAAGACCTCGATCTCAACTATATTCGCAATTCGGTGAAGATCGTCGTCGATGCCTATCACGGAACCGTCGACTTCTATCTGATGGACGCCAGCGACCCGGTTGCCCTGACCTACCAACGCATCTTTCCGAGCTTGTTCAAGCCTTTCTCGGCCATGCCGGCGGACCTTCAGAAGCACATTCGCTATCCGGAGGACCTCTTTCTGATTCAGGCGCGGCTCTATCAAACCTACCACATGGAGGCCGCCGAGGTTTTCTATAACCGCGAGGACCTCTGGCAGTTCCCGCGGCAGCCGGGCGGCGACGGCATTGCAACGATGGCCCCGTACTACATCATCATGCGGCTGCCCGGTGAGCCGCAGGCCGAGTTCTTTCTCATGCTCCCAATGGTGCCGAGCCGCCGCGACAATATGATCGCGTGGCTCGCTGCGCGTTGCGATGCGCCCGACTACGGCAAGCTGATTGTCTACGAGTTTCCCAAGGAGAGGCTCGTCTACGGGCCGTTCCAGATCGAAGCACGGATCAACCAGACTACCGAGATATCGCAACAACTCACGCTGTGGAATCAGATGGGTTCGCGGGTGATACGTGGCGCGAACTTGCTCGTGATCCCGATCGAAAACTCGCTTCTCTATGTAACGCCGCTCTATTTGCGGGCGGAGCACGGACACTTGCCGGAGCTGAAACGTGTGATCGCGGCCTACGGCGAGCATGTGGTGATGAAGGAGACGCTCGCCGAGGCCTTGGCGGCGCTGTTCATTGAACCCGATGCTGCGCCGGTAGAGCCGCCCGTCGCGGGCCAGGCGGCAGGTCGGGCGCAAGAGGCGCTCGATCGCTACAATCGGGCAGTGGAGCGGTTGAAGTCCGGAGATTGGAAAGGTTTCGGCACGCAGTTCGATGCAATGCGGGAACTGTTGGAGGAAATGAGCCGACAATCCGCCGGCCACTAGTGTTCCGAATAGGGTGCTCCCTTTCACCCAGCAGCACTTTCTTGAACGAACTTAGGATACAAAGGGACACTGGAAACGCATAAGTCTCCTGTGGCTTTCCAATCATGCCTCAAGCTTCTCCAACCGCACCGGCAGCTTGCGAATGCGCTGGCCGGTAGCGTGAAAGATTGCATTGCACACCGCTGCATTGGTGCCGACGTTGGCCAACTCACCGAGTCCTTTTACGCCGGCCGGGTTGATATGGTCGTCCTGTTCGGAAAGCATGATGACCTCGACGCTGGGGACATCGGCATTCACCGGCATCAGGTAGTCCGCCAGATTGTCATTGACGTAGCGCGCATAGCGCGGGTCGATTTCGGTCGCCTCGTGCAGCGCCGACGACATTCCCCAGATCAGCCCGCCCATCAATTGGCTGTGCGAGGTGCGGGGATTCATGATGTGGCCGGCGGCAAACGCGCCGACGATCCGCGGAACGCGGATTTCGTGGGTCCACCGGTTGACCCGGACCTCGACAAATTCGGCGCCGAACGCATAGGCGATCTTGTCGCTCATCTTGTCGCCGCCGACCATGCGTACCTCGCCCTTGTGCATCGCCCGGAACGAATCCATCGGTGCGCCTTCGGGCTTCCACTCGCCATACTCCTCGACCACACTGACGCCGAGTGCGTCGAAGGCGCGATCCAGATCGAGCGGTCGATCGCTTTGAGCGGCTTGTGTGCTTGGTGGTTGCGCCAAGCCGACGGTCTCCTTGGCCTTGTCCACGAGATTCTCGTCCGGCATCAGCGCCTTGAACAGGCGCCGTCTGATCTGGTCGCATACCGTGATCACAGCGGAGCATGTACTCGCCGTAGAGTTGGACCCGCCTGCCACGGGCGCGGGCGGCAGATCGCTGTCGCCGATGAAGACCGAGACTTTTTCAAAAGGTATGCCCAATCTTTCGGCCGCCGCCTGGCCGATCACAGTGTAGGCGCCATTGCCGATCTCGTGGCCGGCAATCTCGACTCGCGCGCGGCCATCGCGCTGCAGGCGAACGCGTGCCGCCGCCGGCGCCATTTGCGTGGGATAGCAGGTAGTGGCGCAGCCATATCCGATCAGCCAGTCGCCGTCTGACATTGATTTCGGCTGGCTGTTCCGGTTCGCCCATCCGAAGGCCTTCGCGCCTTCGTCGTAGCACGCCAACAGCGAGCGCGACGTATAGGGCTTGCCGCCGATCGGCTCCTTGCTGGTATCGTTGACGCGGCGCAGTTCGATCGGATCCATGTTGAGCTTTACCGCGAGTTCGTCCATCGCGCTCTCAAGCGCAAACATATAGGGCACTTCCGGCGGTGAACGCATGAAACCGGGCGTGTTGCGATCCGCGCGCACGATGGACACCAGGCTGGCGACGTTCGGGCAGGCATAAAGCCGCGTCGTGGTCTTGGTGCCACCGACGGCGTAGGCATCGGGGCGCGACGAGATTTCCGCGCCCTCGTGGCGCAGCGCGGTCAGCCTGCCGTCGCTCCCGGCGCCGATCTGGATCACGTGACGGGTCTCGGCGCGATAGGTCGCGATGGTAAAACCTTGATCGCGGGTCGCGACCAGCTTGACCGGACGGCCCAGTCGCCGGGCGATGCTGGCGATGATGGCCGTGCGCGGCGTCATCGAGCCCTTCGAACCGAAGGCGCCACCAACATAGGGATTGATGACGCGGACCTTGTCTGCATCGATGCCGAGTTGATCGGCCACGGCGTTTTTCAAACCGTAAACGTACTGGCTCGGCTCATAGATTGTCAGGCTGTCGCCATTCCACACGCAACTGGTGGCGAATAGTTCCATCGAGTTATGGTGTTGCGTCGGCGTTTCATAGGAAGCAGTTACCTTCACTTCGGCCTGCTCGAATGCCTTGGCAAAGTCACCAACCGCGGGGTCTTCCTTGAATTGGCTGAGCTGTCCCTTGGCGCGCGCCGCAGTCGTTCCCGGCGAATCGAACGTTGCGGTCGGAACCGCCGCCGTGTAGCTCACCTTGACCAGATGCGCGGCTTCGCGCGCGGCCTCAAACGTTTCCGCCAAAACGACAGCGACGATCTGGCCTTCGTGCGCGATCTCAGGGGACTTCAGCGGCTGGATCGTCGTCGAGGCATAGCCGCCATTGCTGGACAGTTTTGGTTCCTTGAGCGTTTCTGCATTTTCGTGGGTCACGATGTCGATGACGCCGCGCACCTGCTTCGCCACGGTTAGATCGAAGCGGTCGATGCGGCCCTTGGCGATGGAACTGGTAACGAGATATGCGTAGGCCGGATTAGCCAGCGGGACATCGGCTGCATATTGGGCCCTGCCGGTCACCTTGGCGACCGCGTCGTAACGCGGAACGGACTGACCCATATTGGCTTTCGGCTCGGGAGCGGCCATCGACATGGTCAAACCTCCATCGCTGCGGCTTGATGCAGGGCGCGGGCGACCACGCGCTTGCCGAGCCCGATCTTGAACGCGTTGTGCTTGTTGCCCTTGGCAGTGGCAAATGCCGCCTCGGCCACGCGCTGCGCGAGCCCGTCGTCGAGTTTTTGTCCCTTGATCACGGCTTCTGCTTCACGGGCCCGCCAGGGCACGGTTGCAACGCCGCCGAGCGCCACGCGAGCGTCGCGTACGACGCCATCCTGGATGTCGAGCGCTACCGCCGCCGAGGCCAGCGCAAACTCGTAGGACTGGCGGTCACGCGCCTTCAGATAGACCGAACGCGGCCAGCGTCCTGGAATGCTGAAGCCGGAGATCAGTTCGCCTGCAGCCAGCGTCGTCTCGATCTGCGGAGAATTTCCCGGCGGCTTGTGCAATTCCGAGAACGGAATGGTTCGGACGCCTGATCTTCCGGTGATTTCAACAGTCGCGTCGAGCGCGATCAGGGCTTGGGCGAAATCGCCAGGATAGGTCGCGATGCATTGCTCTGATATTCCAAGCACCGCATGCATACGGTTAATTCCTTCCAGCGCGGCGCAGCCCGATCCGGGATTGCGCTTGTTGCAGTTGCCGTAGCTGACGTCGCGGAAATAAGTGCATCGCGTGCGTTGCAGAACGTTTCCGCCGAGGGTGGCCATGTTTCGAAGCTGCTGGCTGGCGGCGAGCCTGAGCGCGTCGGCGACCACCGGATAGTTGTGCTGAATCTCGGGGTTGGCCGCGACATCAGACATTCGCGCCAGCGCGCCCAGCCGCAGATTGCCGCCGTCGAGATTGATCGCGGACCATGCGCTCGCGAGCGGATTGATGTCGATCACGGTGCTTGGCCGCATCACGTCGAGCTTCATCAGATCGATCAGCGTGGTGCCGCCGGCAAGCGGCTGAACTTTGGATTCGGTCAACGGATTGTTGTCGGTCGCAGCGACGGCCAGCGCCGCGACCGCGGCCGAAGCATCCGTTGCCCTTTGATATGCGAAAGGTCGCATGCTTCTTAACCTTTCTGCTCGGATAAAATGGCGGGAGCGGCCTGCTTCACCGCTGCGACAATGTTCGGATAGGCGGCGCAGCGGCAGATATTGCCGCTCATATATTCGCGGATGTCTTCATCGCTATTGGTATGGCCTTCCTTCACGCACGCCACTGCCGACATGATCTGTCCCGGCGTGCAGTAGCCGCACTGGAACGCATCCTGGTCGATAAAGGCCTGCTGCATGGGATGCAGCTCGTTGCCCTTCGCGAGCCCCTCGATTGTGAGAATTTGCTGTCCTTCGGCGGCGAGCGCCAGTGTGAGGCACGAGACCACCCGCCGGCCATCGACCAGCACCGTGCAGGCACCGCACTGCCCGTGGTCGCAACCTTTCTTGGTGCCAGTGAGACCGATGTGCTCGCGCAGCGCATCGAGCACGGTGGTCCGCGAGTCAACTTTTAGCGATTTGCTGTCGCCATTGACGCGCAGTGTCACGTTGACGGGCAGCGAAGGGTCTTGGCTGGGAATGGTGCTCGTCACGGGAGCAGCCGCTTTTGCGACGAGCGGCGAGACGGCGGTTCCGGCGGCGCCGGCGATGAATGCGCGGCGATTGAATCCGGATGTCGCCGCGGGATCGGTAGTATCGGTCATGATGGCCTCCGCCGCTGGATGGCCCCCGCCTTGCCGGTTAACCGGCAAAAAAGATTCTTGTTCCGATCGAGCGAGCCGACGCTGCCGACAGCGCCGGTCGGTGGCAGGATCATGTCAACTTGTTGATGCCGAACACGTCGAGGCCGGGCGATGCCGCTTCCTGGGCATCGGGCGGGCAGAGCTTAATGGCGTAATTGTCGTCAAGTCGCTTTTCACCGTGAACGCCGGCGATCACAAGTCCGCTATCCTCCGCATATCGCCAGACATCCATTTCGGTCGGAAAGGCGCGGCTCAGCTTGGTGTTATTTTCAAACAGCGCGTATGGCACCAGACCCTCCGCTATCCTGGTTCAGGAACAAAATTTCCCCGAACCCGTTCCCGGAAACGCACATACCTCTGTCAACGTTCCGAGAAGCCGATCCGAGGTATCACGGAACCTGCATCTGTTGAGACAGCCGTCGGCTTGCGGTGAAGGCGTCCGCTTGGAACTCGCCCGACCTTTCGAGCATTTCCTTTGAGGCCGTTTGAATGCGGAGCAAAACACCCGGGTTTGCTCAAGGGCTGATCGAGAAAGGAATGCATCCGTGCCGATCACCAAGGAAATGAACCGCTGCATCGAGGCCTGTCTAAGCTGTTACCGAACCTGTCTCGGTACGGCGATGAATCTTTGTCTTGAAACCGGCGGGGCAAGCACGTCGAGCCTGCTCACTTTCGCCTGATGATGGCGTGTGCGGAGATTTGCCGAACCTCGGCTCATTTCATGCTGATCAACACACCCCATCACAAGCACACCTGCCGCGAATGCGCCGAGATTTGCGCCGAATGCGCCGACGATTGCGAACGTATCGGCGGGATGGAAGAGTGTGTGGCGATATGCAGGGCTTGCGCGGAGAGCTGCAGGAAGATGGCCGCGTGATCGTCGAGATACCAACGCTCATTGAAAGTGGGATTCGAATGAGCCGGTCGGCGAGTCAAACATCCATTCTTTGGCGTTGACCTGTGATGGAAAGAAACAGCCAAAGGGTACGTATCAAGAGCACGCAGACGCTGGCCCAACAAAGGGGCAAGCTCATGCTCGCAACATTCGAGCAGCGCACCCGCAATGGCGAGTGGCAGGAGCGCAAGCGAGAAGTCTACGACAATGGCAATTCGGCCACCATTCTTCCCTACGATGCCGAACGCAGGACCGTGCTGCTGACCAGGCAATTACGGCTGCCGATATATCTGCAGGATGGATTGGAGAGTTCGATCGAAGCCTGCGCCGGCAAGCTGGACGGCGAGAAACCCGAGACACGAATAGTAAAAGAGGTGGAGGAGGAACTCGGTTATCGTATTGCAAAGGTAGAACGGTTGTTCGAACTCTATGTAAGCCCAGCGACGATCATGGAGAAGATCGTGTTTTTCACCTGCGCCTACTCGCCGGCGGACAAAGTATCCGACGGAGGCGGGCTGGTGGAGGAGGGCGAAGATATCGAGGTGATCGAGACGACCTTAAAGCAGGCCGCCGCGATGATCGCCGCCGGCGAGATCATCGACGCAAAGACCGTCATCCTGGTTCAATATCTCCGAGAACGCGTGGGGGACTGACGTCTCATCCCGCTCTGACCTTGATTGATATTTAGATCAAACGAGCGGCTTGATATTCGTGGTCAGCCGCGCCACCGCGTCTCCCGCGGCAAGATCCAGATCCTCAACCACCAGGAACTCGAGGACAGCGCGTGCGAATGTTACGAGGTGGTCAAGCGGCATTGCGCTAGGCCGATCGGAATCGAGCCTGGAGTGTAATGTCGGCTACCGCACGCCGCGGGGCCAACGCCCCTTTACTTCGCCAAATATCCTATCGCGCCGAGTATGGCGACGGCGGTTCCGACCAGCATCATCGCTGCGGACCAAGCGCATCGATTGAATTGCTTTCGACTGAGGTGCGCGTTCATGATCGAATAACCTCAGGAGATCGGTTCAGTTCCGCTTACATGCCCTTGCGCTCAGCCGCCATGATCCGCCAGGCTTCGTCCTTTAGTTCCTCGAGTTTGTAATTGTCGCCGGTCGGAAGAGTGAGACGGCCTTGTTCGCAGCACACGATGTCCTTATCGCCCAGCCAAAACGTGG
>VAZH01000503.1 GCA_005884465.1 Alphaproteobacteria bacterium
AAAACGGCGACGGCGCCGCGCCCAGCGCCAGCTTGACGGCGCTGAAACCTTTTTCGATCTCGTCCCTGGCCTGCTGCTCGTTCATTTTCTTCGCATTCAGGTTGGCATGCGACCAGGTATGGGCGCCGACGCTGTGTCCGGCCGCGGCCACCTGTTTGAGAATCTCGGGGTGGTAGGTCGCGTGCTTGCCGATCGGGAAAAACACCGCCTTGGTGCATTCATCCGCAAGCGCCTTGAGCACGGAGGGCGTGTTTACCGGCCAGGGACCGTCGTCGAAGGTCAGCACAATTTCCTTGTCCGTCAGGAAGTCGAGCTGCTTGAAATGCGCGAAGCCGAACCCCGGCCCGCCCGTGGTGTCGATTTCCACCACGCGGCTGACGCCGAGCGCATCCGGATTTGCGCACGCGGTCTTTGGCTGCGGGGGAACGGGAGGCTTCGCCGGAACGGTAGCGGTGACCTCAACATCCTCGAATCTCGGGACTGGTTTGGCGGAAGCGGTCGCGGCAAGCCGCTCGGCCGGCGGGGCGCTGACGGTCGCCGCAACCGCCAAATCAGCACGCGGGGAAGAGGTCCAGAACCACACGGCCGCGATCACAACCGCGGCCCCGACACTCGCCAACATCAGACCTAACGCATTACGCATGATCACTCTTCCAGCACTAGAATTTTAGCCAAGCCATTAATGGGAAATAGTTATTAACGCCGCACCAACGCGGGGCGTTAACCGGCCGATTAGTTTTGGCCGCTGAGATGGTCTCGTCATTCCGGGATGGTGCGTTAGCACCAGACCTCAGATGTGCAATTGCACATCGGGGATCTCGAGATTCCGGGCTCGATGCGGAGCCTGTCATCGTTGGCATCGCCCCGGAATGACGGCTTCGGATGCTTTGCGGAGCTTGGCGGTGGTCGACTTGCCCGAGTGATGGACATCACAGTCTGCCGCCAGAGTGACGGACGTCACAGCTTGGACCGGCGCCTGGCTGCACTAATGGACATCAACAACGCGCCGCCACCCGCGGCCAAACCGAGGAATTCGAAAATGACCGCCTCCTTCACCAGAACTGTTCGCCAGGCCGGTTTGGTGCTGGCGTTCGCCGTCTCCTTCTCCGCGCTGTCGTCGAGCTCAAGCTTTGCCTTCAGCGCCGAGGCGCAGCAGATGTGTACCGGCGACGCATTCCGCCTCTGCAGCTCCGAGATCCCGAACATTCCGCGGATCACCGCCTGCATGATCAAGGCGCGGGCGCAACTGAGCAGCGGTTGCCGTGCCGTGATGGACCGCGATCTCAAGGAAGCCAGGAAGGTCGCCGCTCAATAATCTGCAGTTTTCCTCGGAACGTTTGCGGGGCATCGCATGGTTCGATGCCCCGCAGTTACGTTGGAGAGACCTTACGCGCTGCCGCCGGCGGCCGTTGCGCCTCAACCGCCATAGAGGTAGTTCGGCAGCCACAGCGTCATTCCCGGCCAGAGATACATGATCACCATGCACAGGATAACGATCAGCATGTAGGGCATCATGCCGGCGAAGATCTGGTTGAGCGTGACATGCTTCGGCGCGACGCCCTTGAGATAGAACGCCGACATCGCGACCGGCGGCGACAGGAACGCCGCCTGCAAGTTCACGAACACCAGCGTTCCCCACAGGATCGGGTCGATGTTGAAGTGCTTCAGCATCGGCAGGAAGATGGGCACGAAGATGATGATGATCTCGGTCCATTCGAGCGGCCAACCGAGCACGAAGATGATCGCCTGCGACAGGAGCATGAACTGCACGGGCGTCATGTTGAGCGAAAGCACCCATTGCTCAAGCAGCGCCTGGCCGCCGAGAATCGCGAACACCGCCGAGAACAGCGCCGAGCCGACGAACAGCCAGCACACCATCGCCGTGGTCTTCGCAGTCAGGAACACCGCTTGCTTGGTGCGTTCCCAGTCGAGCGTGCGGGCTTGGACCGCCAGCAAGAATGCGCCAAAAGCACCGACGGCCGCCGACTCGGTCGCGGTGCAGAT
>VAZH01000504.1 GCA_005884465.1 Alphaproteobacteria bacterium
CCTGCTGGCGAAACAGTTTCGCCGCCGCCGTCAGTGTTTTCCCTTTGGAATCAGAAGCTTTTGCCATGTGCGAAAATATCAGTTGCAAATCAGTATGTCGACCTTCATAATATGTAGGATGACATACATAATAGAGGAATCGATGGCGTAGCCGGTGAATCGAGGACCCCGCCGGTTTCCGGAACTCAAGAGCGGAAAGATCGATATGAAAAGATCGCTCGATATCGCGGCAATCGCTTCGACCTCGCTATTGCTGCTCGGGTTCGCGGTTCTGTCGCTCCGCGGGTTGATCGATCCGCAACCGGCCTCGGTCCGCTTCGGCATGCCAGTGTCGGATGCCGCGGGCGCCATGTTTTACCGGGTCTACCTCTCACGCAATCTCGTCATCGTCGCTGCAGGCGCGATCTTCCTGCTCTCGCGGCAATGGACGCCGCTGGCCATTCTTCTGACGACAGCCGCTGTCTTGCCGGTGTTCGATATGTCCGCGCTGTCGCTGAGCGGCGTGACACCGCCGGCCTTTCATCCGATCGCGCTTGCGCTGATCGCGATCACGGCCGCGCTGCTCTGGCGGCGGGCGGCCGCAAGCAGAACCAGCGCATGATCGCCAGCCCGAATCTCAATCCGGGCCGAGTCCGGCCGCGGCGAAAGCTCACCTTGTCTTCGCCTTCGCGCTGCCGTTGGCGGGCTTGGCCCTGATGCGCATGTGCCCGCCTTCGATCTTTTCGACGTCGAACGCGCCTGTTTTCCGCGCGAGATCGCTGAGCTTGCTATGGCCGTAAGAGCGCACGTCGAAATCCGAGAACAGGTTTGAGATGTGCTGGCCGACTGGCCCGAGCATCACCCACCCGTCCTCGCTCTCGATTTGTGAAATGGCCTTTTCCAGAATCGGAATCGCGGCGCTCGGCGGCTGCAACGATTTTGATTTCGAGGGCGTATCCGCGCCGGAAGTTACAGCTTGCGGAAGCAAGTTCTCGGTGTAGATGAACCGGCGGCACGCCTGCCGGAAACTCTCCGGCGTTTTCTGCGCACCGAAACCGTAGACGTCGGCGCCCTCTTCGCGCAAGCGCGAGGCGAGCCGGGTGAAATCGCTGTCGGAAGACACCAGGCAAAAACCGTCGAATCGCCCACTATGCAGCAGGTCCATCGCGTCGATCACCAGCGCAATGTCGGACGCGTTCTTGCCCTTGGTGTAGGCAAACTGCTGATAGGGGTCGATGGCGTGCTTTTGCAGGATGTCGAACCATGATCTGAGCTGCGGACCGGAAAAATCCCCGTAGATTCGGCGAACGCTGGCCTCGCCGAACTTCGCCACTTCCTCGAAAAGGCCGCCCACGATTTGCGGCGAGGTATTGTCGGCGTCGATCAGCACGGCAAAACGGGGCAGTCGTTCTTGTTCGGCTTTCATCACGGCACCTTCGCTTGTAGTGGCGGTCAATGGTACTGGCGCAATTATGCTGATTCCTGAAAAAAGCGCGTTGAAAATACGACAGCCTCACGTCTCCCGCGTTCACGGCTATTAAAAACTAAAAACTGTTATCTTTCGGCAGTTTATGCGAGAAATTGGGCGGTGC
>VAZH01000531.1 GCA_005884465.1 Alphaproteobacteria bacterium
AGCGCGCGTCGTGGTGGGAGACGCTGCGCAGCCCGCAGGAAAAGATGCCGCAGCGCGAGGCGTGTCTTTCCGGCGGCTACATCGCCACCCGGCTCGCGGACGGCAAGAGCGTGCGGTTCAAGAAGATGAAGTGAGGTGACCTCGCTCAATCAACTTCGTCGCCCCGGCGAACGCCGGGGCCATACCGCGTGATCTATCGACGAGGCAAGGTGGCTGACACCGTCCGGCCGCTTTGCTCCACTGCGTGAAGATCAGATAGCCTCCGGACATCATAACCAGATGGCCCACGTTTTATGGCAGCAGCGCTGTCTTGAAGTCGACTCGCGACTGGACCATGTTGGGGTCGTCGATGAGACGCGTAGGACTTGTCGACATCACGGTAGGCAACGCGACGCGCCTTGGCGCATCGCAACGTTCCGCCACGCGACGCTGCGCGTCGCACCACATCGCTACGCAACGCTTGAGCCGCTGGGGAA
Organism: Alphaproteobacteria bacterium; assembly: GCA_005884465.1. Classification (GTDB taxonomy): domain Bacteria; phylum Pseudomonadota; class Alphaproteobacteria; order Rhizobiales; family Xanthobacteraceae; genus Bradyrhizobium. The sequence goes on from VAZH01000531.1 coordinate 477, forward strand.
GCCCGGCGGCTCGCGCGCGTTTAGCGCGGACGGTCCCCCTCAATAATGCGAGCGTTGATCACGGCAAGCCGAATCCGGCGATTGTGCCACGGCACAAGCTCAACAAAGCCTACAGGGTTGTGCGATGACGTAGCCCGGCTTTGATGCGGACGATGTTGCCAAAAACCGAGGCCGATCGTTTCATGAAATGCCGGTTTCGGCGCGAACGCGCGTTAGTTGCCATTTGGTCCCGGCGGGAGGATGCTCTCGGCTGTGGGCACAATGGAGAGCAGCATGAGCAAGGCCGGTCTCGACAATCACCATCGCAACAAGGATGGCGAAATCAGCCACAAGCACGGAAACACCCTCATCGGCACGTTGCGTAAGGTTTACGGACAGAGTTTCGCCGCAGGTTATTCTGAAGCTGACAAGCTCAGCGAGGTTCTACTTCAACTGAACCAGACGTCGCTGAGCCAGCTCCGCCGCGATCATGAGACCGGGCACCTGGCGCACAAAATTGCAAACGCTTCGAAGTAAGGCCGCGACCTGAATGGCAAAGACCATACTTTCGATACAAGATTTGCAGGCACGGGCGTTGGCAGAAATCCAGAAGCAACCCGGCTGTTCAAACGTTCGCAACATCGCAATCAATCGCCTCACGGATGATCAGGCTGAAAATAATTGGTCAATGTGTGTGCTATCCGCGGGCGCCGCCGATGCGAATACGGCGGCGCGCGCTGCGCTTGATGTGCAGCACATCTTGCGCCGCGACTACGATCTAACGACGGATTGACGTCGGGTACGGCCGCGGCGCGAATGACCATCTCCGACATCAGAGGCCCGCTCTAACGCACTGCACAGGCTTGCGTGAATGGGCCCGTTACCGCAACATGGACGGCGTAGTTCTCGGCGCGGGGGGAAACCCATGAGGCGGCGCGACTTCATTGCAACGCTCGGCTTTGCGGCCGTCTCCGCGTGGGCGCGGGGCGCGCGAGCGCAGGCCGGAGTGGCTGGAGGGACCGCGCCGCAATCATCCAGTGCGCCGCTTGTTGGCTTCCTTAACAGTGCCTCGCCCGCCACATACCGTTTCAATGCCGATTCCTTTCGCGAGGGGCTGAAGCAGGCCGGCTTCATCGAGGGTCAAAATGTGCGCATCGAGGAACGGTGGGCGAATGGTGACTATCAAGCCCTGCCGGCGCTGGCGGCCGAGCTGGTGGCGAAGGGTGTGGTCGCCATCGCAGCGAGCGGAGACGTGGCCTCGGCGCGCGCTGCCGGAGACGCAAGCACGGCCGTCCCCGTCGTCTTCACCATCGGCGGCGACCCGGTCCGCTTCGGGCTGGTGGCAAGTTTCAACCGGCCGGGCGGCCATGTCACCGGAATAACATTTGTTTCGAACGTGCCCGGCGCCAAGCGTGTTCAGCTTCTGCACGAGCTGGTGCCCAATATCAGGCGCATCGCGCTGCTGATGAACCCGGACAATCCCAATGCCCAGTCCGAACAGGTTGACGCGCAGGCCGGCGCAGCCAAACTCGACCATGAGACTGTTGTGCTCAATGCCCGCAGCGCCGCCGAGATCGATGCCGCTTTCCCGGAGCTTGTGCGGGCGAAGTGCGACGGCATCGTCACCGCGACCGATCCGAACATGCTCGACCGTCGCGAACAGATTGCGGCG
>VAZH01000528.1 GCA_005884465.1 Alphaproteobacteria bacterium
CTTTTACGGTTGCGCGGGCGGCATTCCCGTTCTTCGTTCTGCTGCTTGTGGCCGTGTTCATCATAACGGAGTATCCACAGATCGTGCTGTTTCTGCCAAAACTGGCTTTCCCCGATTGACCCTGCAGGTTTCCGTTATCCCACGAGGAGGTAGTTCGATGAAGTCTCGTTTGATTGGTTTAGGGCTGATCGTCGGCGCTGTGCTGGCTGCGGCGCCGGCCTCCGCGCAAACCAAGTGGAACCTGCCGGCCGCATATCCGGCCGACAATCCGCACTCGGAAAATCTGGCGGCTTTCGCCAAGGATGTCGATGCCGCCACCTCCGGCAAGCTGCAGATCACCGTCCATCCGGGGGCGTCGCTGTTCAAGGCGCCCGACATTAAGCGCGCGGTGGCAACCGGGCAGGCGCAGATGGGCGAGGTGCTGCTGTCGATCCACGAGAACGAGGATCCACTATTCGGCATCGATGTCGTGCCGTTTCTGGCCACCAGCTACCCCGCGGCGATGAAGCTGTATCAGGCGTCGAAGGCGGCCATCGCCAAGAAGCTGGAAGCGCAGGGCATTATGGTGCTGTTCGCCGTGCCGTGGGCGCCACAGGGCGTGTATGTCAACAAGCCGCTCGCGACCGTCGACGATCTGAAGGGCATGAAGTGGCGCGCCTATAATGTCGGCACGGCGCGGATCGGAGAGTTGGTCGGCGCCCAATCGGTCACGGTCCAGGCCGCCGAGCTGCCGCAAGCGCTTGCAACCGGCGTCGTGAACTCATTCATGAGCTCAGGTGCGACGGGCTACGACTCGAAGGTCTGGGAGTCGCTGAAGTTCTTTTATGATGCCCAGGCCTGGATTCCCAAGAACTTCACGTTGGTGAACAAGGCCGCATTCGATGCGCTCGACAAGCCGACGCAGGAAGCCGTCCTCAAGGCGGCCGCGACCGCGGAAACGCGCGGCTGGAAAGCGTGGCAGGACAAGAGCAGCTGGTACATCGATCAACTCAAGGCCAAGGGCATGACGGTTGAACCGCCGGGTCCCGCGCTGAAAGCGGGTTTCCAGAAAGTCGGTGAGCAGCTGACCGCCGACTGGCTCAAGAAGTCGGGAGCGGACGGCCAGGCGCTTGTCGACGCTTACAAGAAGATGTGAGAGCGCAACCCGCGCTGCGCACTTCCGTTGTCTGACGGCATGACGAACATTCGCCCGTCATGCCGGTGCGGGTGACGCGGGAAGGCAGCTTCGATGATCGGCTTGTTCTTTGAAGTTCAGACCCGGGAAGGACATCGAGATCAATATCTCGATCTTGCCGCCTCGCTGAGGCCTGCGCTCGACGCTATGGGCGGCTGCCTGTTCATCGACCGCTTCAGAAGCCTGACGCGGGAAAACCTGCTGCTGTCCTACCAGATCTGGCAGGACGAGGGGGCTCTGACGGCATGGCGCGTCCACGGCCAACATCACAAGGTGCAAGAGATCGGCCGTGAGCGGGTGTTTTCGGATTATCGCATCCGCATCGCGCAGGTGATCCACGAAGCACGGCCGGGGCAGGCAGTCTGGCAACCCGACCGGCGCACGCCCTACAACGATCCGGCACGGCGTCAGCCGACTTATGTGCTTGCGGCGGAATCCAAGCGCGCCGACCTTCCGCCTGAAACTGAATGGCAACGCGATACGTTCGAGAGCGTCTATCGCGAAGGCCGGTTCGCGCACCTGATCGATCTGCCGGATATTCGGTCCGGCATCAATTTCGGCCAGCGGTTGTTTGCGGATCCCACGACCGAGTACTTTCGCGTCCTCGAGGTCATGCGCGACTATGGCATGTACGAGCGCGCCGAGGCGCCGCAGTACTACCCGCCCGTCGAACGAGCGCGACCTTAAGCGAAGTGATAGATAGGCACGTCATTGCTGCTGATGTTCACTAATTCGCTGATTGGATCGCGGTGGTCTTGGTTTCGGCGAATGCCTTCGGGGTCTTTCCTGCAAGGGCCTGATGGGGCCTAAGATTGTTGTAGTAGACGAGGTAGTCGAACAGTTCGTTGGCGAAGTGATCGAGATTGTCGAAGGTTGCGCTCTCGATGACGTCCTCGTCGAGGGTTCGCCAGAAGCGTTCGACCTTGCCGTTGGTCTGTGGCCGGTAGGGCCTGGTGTAGCGGTGTTTGATGCCAAGTTCGAGCAGCATGGCCTCGAAGGGATGTTCGTGGGGTTTGTTGCGAGCTGCGAACTCGGCGCCATTGTCGGACAGGATTTCCTGGAAGACGAGCCCATAGGTGAGGTTGAGGGTGTTGATCATCTTCAGCGTCTTGAACATGACCGGCAGCGCCTTCTTGGAGGTCAGCACCTCGGCCCAGGCCAGACGCGAGCAGCTGTCGATCAGGCTGACGATGTAGGCCGTGGCCGGGGGTGGCGCGAGGAACATATCGCGCGGCAACTGATGCAAGTCGACATGGCCCAGCTCCCCGAGCTTGTCCTTGATAATGCGGCGTTTCTCCTCGCGCATCGCCGGCGTGCGGCGGTTCAGTCCATAGCGTGTCAGCACCCGATAGATGGTCGAGGGCGAGGGTATCGTGTCACGCCGCTCGCGCAAGACGGCATGGATCTCGTAGCGGTTCATGCCCCTCTGCCGGCATGCAACGATCTCCGCCTCGATGCCCTCCGGTTCGCGCCGTTCCCGCCACTTTGGTCCGCGGCGGCGCGGCAACAAATCTGCCTCATCCCCGCTCTGCAGATAGCGGTTGTAATACTTGCGGAACGTCTGCGAGCAGGTTCCGTGATGGCGGTAGAAATCCCCAACCCGCTTGAACACCTTCGATCGGCCGGCCTTCACCGCCTCATATTCCGGGATCAGAAATCGCCACTTCTGCAGGTAATTGCGTTCAATCGTCCGGTCGTAGCTGTTGTCGCGCATCGGATCGTCCTCCAGTGGAGCGATCCAATCAGCGAATTAGTGAACATGCACAA
>VAZH01000520.1 GCA_005884465.1 Alphaproteobacteria bacterium
GACACCGATTACACCTATGTGCTGATCGACTGTCCGCCGTCCCTCAATCTTCTCACCGTCAACGCGATGGCCGCATCGAACGCGATCCTGGTGCCGCTGCAGTGCGAGTTCTTCGCGCTCGAGGGTCTGTCGCAATTGCTGCAGACGGTGGAGCAGGTGCGCACCACGCTCAATCCCAATCTGTCGATCCACGGCATCGTGCTGACGATGTTCGACTCGCGCAACAATTTGTCGAACCAGGTCGTCGCCGATGTCAGGCAGTTCATGGGAGCCAAGGTCTACAACACCATGATCCCGCGCAATGTGCGGATCTCGGAGGCGCCGTCCTACGGCAAGCCGGTGCTGGTATACGATCTCAAATGTGTCGGCAGCGAAGCCTATCTCAAGCTTGCAACCGAAGTGATCCAGCGCGAGCGCGAGCTGCGCGCGCATTGATCGACGCAACGTCATTCCGGACAATCCGCATCAGCGGATTGATCCGGAATCTCGAGAGGCGAAAATGAATAACGTCTAGATTCCGGGTTCGCTCGTTGCACTCGCGCCCCGGAATGACAGTGGATGGTAGGACGAAGTCGACAGGAGCGCTTAAGTTGAATCCAAGGGAGCTGGCGATGGCCGAGGAAGCGCGTTCGCGACTGGGGCGCGGTCTTGCAAGTCTGATCGGGGATGTCGGCGGCGAAGCCGCACATCTGGATCGGCCGCGCGCGCAACGCAAGGTGCCGATCGAATTCCTAAAGCCCAATCCGCGCAATCCGCGCCGCGATTTTTCCGACACCGAGCTCGGCGAGCTCGCCGATTCGATCAAGCAGCACGGCGTGATCCAGCCGATTGTGGTGCGGCCGGTGCGCGGCGTGCAGGATCGTTATGAGATCATCGCCGGCGAGCGGCGCTGGCGCGCGTCGCAGATTGCCGGGCTGCACGAAGTGCCGATCGTGCCGGTCGATGTCAGCGACTCCGATGCGCTCGAGATCGCGATCATCGAAAACGTCCAGCGCGAAGATCTCAACGCGATCGAGGAGGCGCAGGGCTATCACGCACTCGCCAACGAGTTCAAACGCGGTCAGGACGAAATCGCAAAAATCGTCGGCAAGAGCCGCAGCCATGTCGCCAATACGATGCGGCTGACGAAGCTGCCCGCGGAAGTACAGGCCTACATCGCATCGGGCCAATTGTCCGCCGGACACGCGCGGGCGTTGATCGGCGTGCCCGATCCGATTGCTGTGGCCAAACGCATTGTCGAGCAGGACCTCAACGTGCGTCAGGCCGAGGCGCTGGCGCATGTCGAGGGCGTGCCGGTGCGCAAACCGCAGAAGGCGCGCGGCGGCAAGGCGAAAGACCCGAATACGGTCGCGCTGGAAAAGCGCGTCAGCGACGCGCTCGGGCTGGCGGTCAGTATCGATCACCGCGATCCCGGCGGCACCGTGCACAT
>VAZH01000521.1 GCA_005884465.1 Alphaproteobacteria bacterium
AAGGCCAAGATGTACGAGTTCATCGATCGCCTGGTGAACGTCGCTCTGCCGCGCGTGCGCGACTTCCGCGGCCTCAACACGAAGAGCTTCGACGGCCGCGGCAATTACTCGCTCGGCATCAAGGAGCACATCATTTTCCCCGAAATCGACTTCGACAAGGCCGGGGAAACGTGGGGCATGGACATCACGGTATGCACCACGGCGCGCAGCGACGATGAAGCGCGAGCATTGTTGACCGCATTCAATTTCCCGTTCCGGCAGTGAGACGCTAGCTCAAGCCTCTCAAACGCGGAAACCCAGGAGCCAAGCATGGCAAAGAAGAGTTCGATCGAGAAGAACAACCGGCGCAAGCGGATGGCCAAGCAGCAAAGCTGAAGGCCATCATCGCCGACAGGAAGAAGCCGATGGAAGAGCGGTTTGCGGCGACGCTGAAGCTCGCCGAGCTGCCGCGCAATTCGTCGGCGACCCGGATTCGCAATCGCTGCGAAATGACCGGACGTCCGCGCTCGATCTATCGCAAGAACAAGCTCAGCCGCATCGCGCTGCGTGAACTCGGCTCCAAGGGCCTGGTTCCCGGGCTCGTGAAGTCGAGCTGGTAAGGAGGGTCGGAGATGTCAACGCACGATCCGATCAGCGATCTCATCACCCGCATCCGCAACGCGCAGATGCGCGCCAAGCCCAAGGTCTCGACCCCGGGCTCGAAGATGCGCGCCAACGTGCTCGAGGTGCTGAAGGCGGAGGGCTACATCCGCGGCTACGCCAGCGTCGAGCATGCTTCTGGCCGCAGCGAGCTTGAGATCGAGTTGAAGTATTTCGACGGCGAGCCGGTTATACGCGAGATCGAGCGGGTATCGAAGCCGGGGCGGCGGGTTTACGCCTCGGTGAAGAACCTGCCGCGCGTGAACAACGGTCTCGGCATTTCGGTGTTGTCGACACCGAAGGGAATCATGGCCGACCACGACGCGCGCGACGCGAATGTGGGTGGCGAAATTCTCTTCACGGTGTTCTGAGGAAGGATTGAGCCATGTCACGTATCGGCAAGCGGCCTGTGACGGTCCCCTCGGGCGTTACGGCGACCGTCGAAGGGCAGACCGTCAAAATGAAGGGGCCGAAAGGCCAGCTTCAGTTCGTCGTCCATGACGACGTCGAGGTGAAGTTCGAAAACGGCACGGTCAACGTCGCGCCCAGGGTCAAGACCAACCGGGCGCAGGCGATGTATGGCACGGCGCGTGCGCAGATTGCGAACCTGGTGGCTGGCGTCACCAAGGGTTTCGAGAAGAAGCTGGAGATCACCGGCGTCGGCTACCGCGCCGCGCTGCAGGGCAAGAACCTGCAGCTCGCGCTGGGCTACAGCCACGACGTCGTCTACGCGATCCCGGAAGGGATCGCGATCACGGTGCCGAAGCCGACCGAGATCGTCGTCAACGGCAGCGATTCCCAGCGCGTCGGCCAGGTCGCAGCCGAGATCCGCAGCTACCGTCCGCCCGAGCCCTATAAGGGCAAGGGCGTGAAGTACGCCGACGAATTCATCTTCCGCAAGGAAGGCAAGAAGAAGTAACGGAGCCGGTCATGTCGAGACTGAAGATTACGAATGCCCGGCGCAAGCAACGCGTGAGGCTGTCGCTGCGCCGCTCCGGCGGCGGTCGCCCGCGTTTGTCGGTGTTCCGCTCGTCGAAGCACATCTACGCGCAGGTCATCGACGACCTCAAGGGCGAGACCCTGGCGTCGGCGTCTTCGCTGGAGAAGGCGATGCGCGAAAGCGGCAACACCGGCGCGAACATCGACGCGGCCAAGGCGGTCGGCAAGCTCCTGGCGGAGCGCGCGGTGAAGAACGGCGTCACCGAAGTGGTGTTCGATCGCGGCGGCTATCTCTATCACGGCCGGGTCAAGGCGCTCGCCGATGCGGCCCGCGAGAGCGGATTGAGTTTTTAACTGGACAAGGGCAGGGGCGGATGCCTCTCAAACCAAGTCATTTAAGGATCGGAAAACACCATGGCAGGTGAACGCGAACGCGGTGGCGGCCACAGGGGCGGCCGGGAAGAGCGCGACAGCGAGTTCGTCGACAAGCTCGTCCACATCAATCGTGTGGCGAAGGTCGTCAAGGGCGGCAAGCGCTTCGGCTTTGCGGCGCTGGTCGTGATCGGCGATCAGAAGGGCCGGGTCGGTTTCGGCCACGGCAAGGCGCGCGAGGTCCCCGAGGCGATCCGCAAGGCGACGGAATCGGCCAAGCGCAACCTGACGCGGGTTGCGCTGCGCGAAGGCCGCACGCTGCATCACGATATCGCCGGCCGTCACGGGGCGGGGCGGGTTTACCTGCGCGCGGCGCCGGCGGGTACCGGCATCATCGCCGGCGGCCCGATGCGCGCGGTGTTCGAGACGCTCGGCATCCAGGACGTGGTGGCGAAGTCGATCGGCTCGTCGAACCCCTACAACATGGTTCGCGCGACCTTCGACGCGCTGAAGCATCAGGATTCGCCGCGTTCGGTTGCGGCGCGCCGCAACATCAAGGTGTCGGCGCTGCAGTCGCGCCGTGTCGGCGGCGACGCCGAAGCCGTGGCGGAATAAACAACACGCGCGCTTCTCGCGCTTTTCGGAGTTGAAGACGATGGCCAAGCCCGCAAAGACGATCAAGGTCGAGCAGACCGGCAGCGCGATCCGCCGCCACCACTCGCAGCGGGCGACGCTGATCGGACTAAAGCTCAACAAGATCGGCCGGGTCACCGAGCTGCAGGACACGCCCGCGGTCCGCGGCATGATCGCAAAGGTTCAACATCTCGTCCGCGTCGTCGACGAGAAATAAGTTGGGAGCATGATCCCGA
>VAZH01000522.1 GCA_005884465.1 Alphaproteobacteria bacterium
CCGGTCGAGCATCCAGCGCAGCCGGGGCCTGTTCACGCCTCACTTCGCAAATGATCGGAAGGCATCGTAATACATGTTTATGCGGAGCATCTCGCCCGCCAGAAATCGATCTGCGTGCCACTGCAGAACGCCGTCCGCATCGATTTTCGTACCCGGTGCGACCGGATTGATATTGGCCCGCTGGTTGTACTGCTGAGACCCGAGCTTGCCGATGAAGGGTTCATCGAGAGCCAGGTCGCTGGGCATCGCGACCATTTCGACAACGTGCGCTCGCTTGTCCTTCGGAGCATCGCCATCGAGGTTGTAGCTAAAGACCGAGTAACGAGTCTTGTCCCAATAAGCCTGAAAGCCCGCCCAGCCAGCGCTGCCGCCCGTGTCGACATCGATATCCGCGTATCTCTTGACGAGAAAATCCGTCAGATCCACAGACCTCTCTTTTTGACAATTGGTGATCTCCATTCGGATGATGACGCGGGTGGTGTGTTTTGAGACCGTGAACGTCTGACGAATGGTAATTAAGCCATCATCTGTTCTGCTCTCGGTACTCTTCACAAACTCGCTATTGTCGTTCCGACAGATGTGGCTGTCGACGCATACAATTCCGCTGCTGGATTGATATACGTCGTACTTGACGTGATCGGCGCCGCCGGGGGCCGTCTTGTAGACCAACGTATAACCCTCTTCCAGCACGCCGACAGCCAAATGCTCGTAGACACCCTCGGGTTCGATAGAGGCAAGTCCTGCCTCCGTCGGGGTCCCCATGAGTTGCCCGCAATTGCTAACTCCCCATTTGGCTCGCAGTCCCGTTACGACCGTTGTTGGACTAGTCATGTCGACACCTCCAATTTTTTGCGTGACGCTAGTATCATAGCCTATCAGCTCGCAATGCAACGTGAGGTAGTTCACAACGTGAGGTAGTTCACAAGCGGGAATGCCTGACTGGTCGCGCGCCGCCACCTTCGACCAAGCCCGCGCCGACTTCGAAGCAGCGTGGCGGATGTTTTTGTCAAAGCGCACCGAGTCCGATTTTCAAGCATGGCGCGATCAGCGGGATTGGACCACGCGCAAATATGCGATGTGGCAAGCCGGCGAGCGGCTGCCATCGCAGAAACCCGGCTCGCTTATGAGATGCCCGTGCGGTGAATCTTCGATAGCCACCGCCTTGAGAACACCGTTATTCACGTTCCCCACGTGACTGCCGCTCAGGCATGACGGCAGACGGCACCTATTATCACCAAGCTCCCAAAGTCCGAGCATGCGGGCCGCGAAGTGGCAGCCGCAATGGAGGGCGTTTGATCCTGGTCGTTTATTTTGTTTTTTTCGGCACGCGCTTTTTTTGTTTAGGTCCAGATCGGCCTGATGGCTCGGCATCGTCGCCTTGGCACGGCCAAGCATCTCTAAATGCTTCAAAAGCAAGGGTAATGCCAGGCACGTTCAATCGATCCGGATTCTGGTCGAGATACCGCAACAGAACCCTGGCACTTTCCAAAATGCTCCCTTGCGCCGGAGGGCATGCTCGCACGTCAGATGGCAGGTTTGGTGAAAAGTACATGGCAGTCTCGATCATTCCCTCGCAGGAGCCTGCTGACCGTGCCTCGCCGTAATCGTGGAACGAGCCTTCAACAAATAGCTCGCAATATCTCTGCGCATCCGCTCCCGTATCGACAACCGTGCCACTGGCCTTTCCGATGACCGAAAGTGCCAGGCTCGCAACAATGATATAGACCCGCATTATTATCGTTCCCCGAATACCGGCATGTTCGAAGCCAAGCTGGAGCGATGCAAACAACTCGCTAGGGAGCGCGGCGATACGACTCGCACGCAAACAGGCGTGGGCGGCATGAGAGAATTCGTCACGGACTGCGTGCGCGGCAAACAACGCTAAAGGGGGCGCCGGAAGCTGGCAAGGGAGCGATGACCAGGTGACGAGGCCATTAGCGCCGCCCATGCGCGTGCGGTCTCGGGCTGGCGAAGTACCGGTCGTCCTTTAGAACACATCCATAGCAAGTCGACCTGTCCGGTGTGCCGGCAGTCACCATCCGAGCAGGCGTCAACCGACGTCCAGCGGGTTCTGGACCGCGCGCCATTCGAAATCGAGCGAGCCGAAGAAGGAACCAGCTTTTACCAAGTTGGTTTATCTGG
>VAZH01000535.1 GCA_005884465.1 Alphaproteobacteria bacterium
GTCGAGCAGGATGATGTCGCATTCGGCGCGCGCGCAGATTTGAAGCGCCTCGGCGCCGTTGGCCGCGGTCAGGACATCGAAATACTCGGCCGACAGCCGTGCTTCCAACAGCTTGACATTGGCGGGGACGTCGTCGACGACCAGAATACGCGCGGACATCGAAACACTCCCTACCCGATAAACCGTCGAACCGTTTCAATAAACTTGCCGACCGAGATCGGCTTGGACAGATAGGCCTCGCAGCCGCCCTCGCGGATGCGTTCCTCGTCGCCCTTCATCGCAAACGCCGTGACCGCGACCACCGGGATCGCGCGCAACTCCGGATCATCCTTGATCCAGCGCGTCACCTCGAGGCCGGAAACTTGCGGAAGCTGAATATCCATAAGCACGAGATCGGGACGAAGTTTGCGCACGAGATCAAGCGCCTCGAAACCGTTGCTGGTGCCGGACGTGCGATAGCCATGCGCCTCCAGCAGATCGCGAAAGAGCTTCATATTCAGCTCGTTGTCCTCCACGATCAGGACGGTTTTCGCCATCCCGTCCTCCAATCCCCAGGAGACAGGCCGGGCATGCGGTGCAAAGGCGCCGCCGCCGGGCGTGTCAAAAAGTGAATTCAAACTAGCGCCAGATTCGCTCTAACCGGTTAAGCCCGAATGCCCACTTTATGCGAAGCGGTTTCCGCTTGCTTGAACACCTTCCGCAGACTCGGGCATGATGATTCCAAAAATAGAGACCATAAGTTACGGAAAGGCAAATTTCAGCGATGACAAAGCGGACGCAGAACCCCCGCGAAGTAGCTGAAATCGTGGCGATTCAGGCGCTTTCCTTCGTCGCCGGCGACCCCGAGCGCCTGGGTATGTTTCTGGCCGAGACCGGAATCGGTCCGGAGACGTTGCGCTCGGCTGCCGCGGACCCGCGTTTTCTTGCCGGCGTGCTGGATTTCGTCTTGCGCGATGACGCGACCGTGAAGGCGTTCGCGGCCGCCTCGGAACTCGACCCGACGACCATCGCTGCCGCGCGCGAGGTATTGTACGAAGATCCCGCCGAGCGCGATGAGCCGTGAGTGCAGCCGCACCAGAACTCGCCGCGCCAACCTGCTTTTGCCGGGATTGCCTCGTCGACCTGGACATCACGGCCCGGCGATGCGGCGTATGCGGTTCGCCTCGCCTTGTTCGTCACCGCGCACTGCCCTTGCTCGCCCTTGCTCACATTGATTGCGACGCCTTCTACGCAACCGTTGAGAAGCGCGACAATCCGCAACTTGCCGACAAGCCTGTGATCATCGGCGGCGGCAAGCGCGGCGTGGTGGCTGCGGCGTGCTACATCTCCCGAACCTTCGGCGTGCGTTCCGCCATGCCGATGTTCAAGGCGCTGGCGTTGTGCCCGTCCGCGATCGTGATCCGGCCTGACATGGCGAAGTACGTCCGGGTCGGCCGTGAGGTGCGCCATGCGATGCAGGCGCTGACGCCGCTGGTCGAGCCGCTTTCGATCGACGAGGCGTTTCTCGATCTTAGCGGCACGGAGCGCGTCCACGGCATGATCCCCGCAAAGGTGCTGGCGCGCTTCGCCCGCGAGGTCGAGCGCAGCATCGGGATTACGGTTTCCGTCGGCCTGTCGTGCAACAAGTTCCTGGCCAAGATCGCCTCCGACATGGACAAGCCCCGCGGCTTTGCGGCGCTCGATCAGGACGAGGCGCGTGCGATGCTGGCCGACAAGCCGGTCGGGTTCATCTTCGGCGTCGGCCCGGCAACGCAAGAACGGCTATCGCAGCGCGGCTTTCGCACCATCGCCGATCTGCAGCGCGCCGACGAAATCGAACTGATGAAGCAATTTTCGACCGAGGGCCGCAGACTGTGGCGCTTGGCGCGCGGCATCGACGACCGCCGCGTGGTGCCTGATCGCGGCGCCAAGACCATCTCCAGCGAGACCACGTTCGAGACCGACATCCGCGATTTTGCCACGCTGGAAAAGATGCTGTGGCGGCTGTCGGAGAAGGTGTCGTTGCGCCTGAAGAACGGCGAACTCGCGGGATCGACCATCACGCTGAAACTGAAGACGGCCGATTTCCGGCAGCGCACCCGCTCGCAATCGATTCACGCCCCGACGCAGCTGGCGGCGAAAATCTTCGCTGTCTGTCGCGAAATGCTGGCCAGGGAGATCGACGGCACCGCTTTCCGGCTGATGGGCGCCGGCGTCAGCGCCCTGCGTCCGGGATCGCAGGCCGACGACACCGACATGCTCGACCGCCGCTCGGCGCACGCCGAACGCGCGATTGACGATCTGCGCAGGAAATTCGGCAATGCCGCTGTCATCAGGGGCATCGCCTATGACGGGCCGGAGAAGCCGGAGTGATGCTGTGCGAAACGTCATCCTGAGGCGCGAGCTCTTGCGAGCCTCGAAGGATGCGCGGGCAAAATCTCACCGTCGCCCTTCGAGACGCGCGCAAGAGCGCGCTCCCCAGGGTGACGGCTACTAATTACACGGCTTCGAGTCCCTGACGTCGAATTTTCCCAGCGCGCCGGAAATGACAAAATCATTGTAGTCGAGCACCAAGGCCCGCGACACGCCGTTCTCGAACAGTTCGAACGACATCGCATAAACCGGCGTCTGCTCGCCGTCCTTGGCCTTGGCGTCGCGGTCGTAATAGCTCACCGTAACCGGCCATCGCGTTAGCGATTTCATCACGTCGTTTGCGGTGGATGGGTCGGGCGCC
>VAZH01000536.1 GCA_005884465.1 Alphaproteobacteria bacterium
TCTGTCGTGCCGTCCACGCCGCCGCCCAAGCCGCGGGGATCAAGAAGCGCGTCTCGCCACACACACTGCGGCACAGCTTCGCCACGCATTTGCTCGAGCAAGATGTCGATATTCGCGTGATTCAAACGCTTCTCGAAACAACGACAAACTGCCCACGAACACCCGATCGAGGGGCGGATCTACTATTCGTTCCATCCCCGGTGCGGCGAGACCGTACTGATAGTCAGGCGATTCGCCTATCGCGGCGTCGAGCTCGTCGTCATTCCTCAGCCGGACGGGTCGAGCGCCTGCATACCGGCGTGGATGATGCACGAGGCAGCGGCGCATTGCGGGCTATGTGCTGAGCCGCAGTTCTCCCTCGATATTCTTCGATCGCTGCGCGCCGAGATCGATGCGCTTTTAGGCTTTCTCCAGTCCGACTCAAGGATGGAGAAAGACGGAGATGACGCGCCAATTCGAGAATCCCCAGCCCAGTCTGTTCGACAAGGACGAGCCTCGCGTCGAGCTGGCGCCCGCAGAGAAGATCGGGCTGGCGACGCTGGTCAAAGCGCTGCTGCTCGAGATCGCGACAGCACTGGCAAACGGGGAGACCGGCGATGACCAAGATCACGGCTGACCATCTCGCGCGCAGCGCATGCGTCTATGTCCGTCAGTCGACGGCCGATCAGCTCGTGCACAATCACGAGAGCCGGCGCCGGCAATATGGGCTCGCCGATCGTGCCCGGCAGCTCGGTTGGGCAGCGGTAGAGGTCATCGACGATGATCTGGGTCGCTCTGGCGGCGGCATCAATCGGCCGGGCTTCGAGCGCCTGCTTGCGGCGATCTGCGAAGGCCGCGTCGGGGCTGTGCTCGCGATCGAGGTGTCCCGGTTGGCGCGCAACGGCCGCGACTGGCATACGCTGATCGAGTTCTGTGGATTGGTCGGGACTATCATCGTGGACGAGGACGGAATCTATGATCCTCGGCATCCCAATGATCGGCTGTTGCTCGGAATGAAAGGCACGATGAGTGAGCTGGAGCTGTCGCTGTTCCGCCAGCGCTCGCACGAGGCGCTGAAGCAGAAAGCGCGTCGCGGCGCGCTGTTCCTCCGCCTTGCGGCTGGCTATGTGAAGGCGGGGCGCGACCGGATCGAGAAGGACCCGGACCAGAGGGTCCAGGACGCATTGAAGCTCGTCTTCTCCAAATTCGCCGAGTTCCAAAGCGCTCGTCAGGTGCATGTCTGGCTGCGTGACGAAGGCATCGTATTGCCCGTCAAATCCCGGAATACCGAGGAGCGCGGCATCATCTGGAGATTGCCGGCATACAACACCGTGCACAACATTCTGACCAACCCGATCCATGCCGGCGCCTATGCCTTCGGGCGGACGACGAGCAAGGTGAGCGTCGAGGAAGGCCGCAAGCGCGTGAGGCGTGGGGTGCGTCGCCCAGTGGCCGAATGGGATGTTCTGCTCAAAGACCAGCACGAGGGCTACATCACTTGGGAGCAGTTCGAGAGGAACCAGCGCGTGATTGCCGATAATGCGACGGGCAAGGGCAGTGCCACGGTCAAGGGAGCGGTACGGCGCGGCGAGCTGCTGTTGGCCGGGCTTCTGCGCTGTGGTCATTGTGGCCGCAAGCTACATGTGGCCTATAGCGGCAAGATCGGCCGCTATAACTGCTACGGAGCCCGCGCGAACCACGGCACAAAGCGATGCATCTCGATCGGCGGACTGGGCACCGACGCGGCAGTCAACGCAGAGGTTCTGCGCATCTTGCGGCCGCTCGGCATCGATGCCGCGGTCAAGGCGCTCGAGGCTCAGGCGACCGAGACGTCCGCCGCGCAAAGACAGCTCGAGCTGGCGCTGCAGCGGGCGCGGTACGAGGCCGCCCATGCCCGTCGACAATACGATGCCGTCGATCCCGCCAATCGTCTGGTGGCCGGTGAGCTTGAGCGGCGCTGGAACGAGGCGCTGCAGGCTATGCATCGCATTGAAGGCGAGATCGCCGCAATCGTGGCGCGGAAGCCAGCGCCGCTGGGCGAGCGAGAGCGTCAGCAGTTGATGCAGCTCGGTGCCGATCTCGAGCTCGCCTGGTCGCATCCGGCCGCCACAGCCGCGACACGCAAGAGGATCTTGCGCACAGCACTCAATGAGATCGTCGTTCGCAAGGAAGGTGCCGTCATCGACATGGTCCTGCACTGGCAGAGCGGAGACCATACCGCGCTGCAGCTCAAGCTAAGGCTGAATTCGGCCGGCAGGCATCATTGGCCCGTTCCCGAGGATACGATATCGCTCGTTCGCGAGCTGGCCCGCCTGATGCCCGATCGGCAGA
>VAZH01000532.1 GCA_005884465.1 Alphaproteobacteria bacterium
CGGCTTACTATGAGCTCGACGAAGCACTCAAACCCGTCGAGAAAGAGATGCCGGCCGATCTCAAGCACTCGGTCGAGCGGATCCAGGAGAACTGCGAACCGGCGCTGTGCACCGTGCTGTTCATGGGCGGGGCGGGCGGATCATTGCGGGCAGGGGTCACCGACAATCCGGTACGGCTGACGCGATCGGTCAAGGAGGCGCTGACGCGGGTCACCAGCGGCGGTGCGCCGGTTTATGTCTGGCCGGGCGGCGGCATCACCTTCATGGTCGATGTCACGCGATTGCCGGCAGGCGCCTTCGGCTACGTGCCGACGCCGGCGCTGGTGGCGCCGATCGAGTTTACGCTAAAGCTGTCGGACTATGCGGCACTGGGAGGCCACATGGATCACGTGCGGCCGCTAGCGTCGTTGAAGGACAATAGCGAATTCCGTCAAACGCCTTCGCTGCAATCGGCACCGGGACGGCACGCATGACGAGGGCTCCGCAAATTGCGCTTCTGGCCGACGGCAGGCGGCTTCATCTGCAGGACGGCCCGATCGACCTGATTGTGGAGGCGCGCGGCAGCGAGGCAAATGTGCGTGCGGCCTATGACGCCGCGGTACAGCGTTTTACCGGCCTGCTCGATGAGCTTTGCGAGGAGTTGCCGCTGCTGCGCCAGGCCGCCGATCCGGCGCGGTGCCCGCTGCGGGGCACGGTCGCCCGCCGCATGCATGAAGCGGTGGCGCCTTTTGCGTCAGAACATTTCATTACGCCGATGGCGGCGGTCGCAGGCTCCGTCGCGGAAGAAATTCTCGGCGCGATGCTGCAGAAGGCGCAGCTTGAGCGCGCTTATGTCAACAATGGCGGCGACATCGCGCTGCATCTGGCCGACGGCGAACATTTTACCGTGGGCCTGGCGGAGCGGCCGGACGCGCCTGCTCTGATGCGAGCGATGGTCGTTCATGTCGACGATCCCTCGCGGGGCGTTGCTACCAGCGGTCGCCACGGCCGCAGTTTTTCGCTGGGCATTGCCGACGCCGTCACCGTGCTGGCATCGACCGCCTCGCAAGCCGACGCCGCCGCCACCATCATTGCCAATGCTGTCGATCTGCCCGGACATCCCGCCATCGTCCGCTGTCCGGCACATGATCTGCAGCCCGACAGCGATCTCGGTGCGCGGCTGGTCACGCGCGGCGTCGGCGAATTGTCAGCTGGCGAGATTGAGGCTGCGCTCGAATCCGGCGCCGCTTGTGCGCGAAAACTGCTCGCCGCGGGATTGATCGACGGCGCCGCATTGCGGTTGCATGGCGAAATGATCACGGTGGCGGCAAGAGCGATCGAGATGTCAAACGCGCAGGCGCGGCTGCGCGGGGGTGCCATGGAAAGTGCGATGCATGTTTAGGCTCACTTACGTCAGACAACGGGGCGGACAACGATGAGCGCGGTCATTCGCAAGATCGTCACGGTGGTCGAGGAGACACATCGGGAGATGGGTCAGACTGTCGCCCCGCCGACCCGCCGCGCGGCGGCGATCGCCGTGATCGAAAATCCATTCGCCGGAAAATACGTCGAAGACCTTTCACCCCTCGTCGCGATCGGCGAGGAACTCGGCGAGTTGCTGTCGAAAAAGGCGGTTGCCGCGCTCGGCATCGACGGCGCCAAGGCGCAAAGCTACGGCAAGGCGGCCGCGGTCGGCGAAAACGGCGAACTCGAGCATGCGGCCGCGATCCTGCATCCGAAGATGGGCGCGCCGGTACGCAAGGTGCTGGGCAAGGGCGCGGCGCTGATTCCGTCATCGAAGAAGCGGAGCGGCCCGGGCACGGCGCTCGACATCCCGCTCGGCCACAAGGACGCAGCCTTCGTGCGCAGCCATTTCGACGGCATGGAGGTGCAGATCAACGATGCGCCGCGCGCCAACGAGATCATGGTCGCAGTCGCGGTGACGGACAGCGGCAGGCCACTGCCGCGCGTCGGCGGCTTGACGGTTGCGGAAATCAAGGGCGAGGACGGTCTACGATAATTTGTCTCAACAGTGGAGGTAGGGATGCGACGGAGCGGATATTTCGTAAGCGCAGGATTGGCCGTGATGCTTGCAGGCATGGCGCATTCCGCCATGGCGCAGAGCGAGATAAAAATCGGCGAGATCAACAGCTACTCGTTGTTGCCGGCCTTTACCGAGCCCTATCGCAAGGGCTGGCAGCTCGCGCTCGAGGAAGTCAATGCGGCCGGCGGCATTAACGGCAAGAAGCTTGTCGTCGTCTCCAAGGATGACGGCGGCAAGCCCGCCGACGCGCAGACCGCCGCCAACGAACTGGTGTCGAGCGAGAACGTGGTGATGCTGACCGGCACCTTCCTGTCCAATATCGGTCTCGCGGTCAGCGATTTCGCCAATCAGAAAAAGGTTTTCTTCCTGGCGGCCGAACCTTTGACCGATGCCATCACCTGGGCGAAAGGCAACCGCTACACCTTCCGCCTGCGTCCATCCAACTACATGCAGGCTGCCATGCTGGTGGAAGAGGCGGCAAAACTGCCCGCAAAACGCTGGGCGACGATCGCGCCGAATTATGAATAT
>VAZH01000533.1 GCA_005884465.1 Alphaproteobacteria bacterium
GGAGATGTGCCGGCAGATGACGCGTTGTCCGAAGCTGCGATGGAGCCGGTGCGAGCGCAGGTCAGAACGTGACTGCGCTGCGCTGGCTAAAGCCTGCGATCGCACCAATCGGCGGCACTCCGGCACCGAGCTTGTTGGCATATATTGACGGCGCCTAACCCGCTAGGCAAATCAGCTTTTGCCTGCATCGTCTGCGCGAGCCGCCTTATTCTTTAGTCAGATCGACGGTTGGTGGTCTGGTTGCCAGACTTCCAAGCTCTCGAAACTGCGCATTCATCTTTTCCATCTGCTCTTTCAGGTGGTTTTGATAGACAGTTCCCATCTCTTGCGGGTCTTTCGCCTGCAACAGGCGTTCTGCAAGTTCGAAGCCAGCTCGCACATTCGCTTCGGCAAATGCGACCGCCTTTTCATTCATCTCTTTCGCGGTTGAGTAGGTGGCTCGCACGCTGGCGTCGGTCCTCTCGCGCAGTTTTTGCGACTCAGCCATGTACTTCGATACGGCATCCTTCGCCCTGTCGAGGGTGGTCTGTGCCATCTCGCGCATCTTTTCGGTTTGCTCGTTGATCTTCTCACTCATTGCACTCTCCTTGGGTTGCAGCTTGCCTAACGTTACGAACGCGAAGCCAAAGTTTCCCGCGCTTCGATTTCCAATCCTGGCAGAAGCCTGCGCTCGTCATTCCGCGACGGTTGTCCCGGCCTACACTGCCGGTTCGTCGACTTGTTTTAACTTCTCGCGAAGCTCATCGATCAGAACACGGGTATTTTCGCTGTAATCGATGGGGACCGAAACCAGATGCACCCCACCGCTGTCGAAAGAACGCTCGAGCGTTGGGATTAGTTCGGCCGTGCGTTCGACTTTCGAACCCTTTGCACCGTAACTCTCGGCGTATTTGACAAAGTCCGGATTCCCGAACGTCAGGCCGAAATCGGGGAAACCATCCGCTGCCTGCTTCCAGCGAATCATGCCATACGCCGAATCTTCCAGGATCAGGACGACGAGATTCAACTTGAGGCGGACCGCTGTTTCCATTTCCTGCGAGTTCATCATGAAGCCGCCATCACCGCAGACGGCGAGCACCCGGCGTTCGGGATACAGCATTGCGGCCGTCATCGCTGAGGGCAGCCCGGCACCCATGGTCGCCAGCGCGTTATCAAGCAGCAGCGTGTTCGCCACATATGTTCGGTAGTTCCGCGCGAACCAGATCTTGTACATCCCATTGTCCAAAGCGACGATGCCGTCCTCTGGAATGACCTTTCGTACATCGTGGACTATGCGTTGTGGCGTGGGCGGCCAGCGCTCTTCGGTGGCGCGATCGGTGATGCGATCTAAAATGCTTTCGCGAAGACTCAATAATGCGCCGGCGTTGTGCAGCCGTCCCTCAACGCGGTCAGCTAGCAACTCCAGGCTCGGGCCTACATCGCCAACCACCTCACATTGCGGAAAATAAACCCGCTCCACGTTGGCGGGCGTGTAACTGACGTGGATCACTTGCGGGCCTTTCGGGCCCATAATGAAGGGCGGCTTCTCGATCGTATCGTGACCGATGGCAATGATCAGATCGGCGCGATCAACTGCGTCGTGAACGTAGTCGCGCTCGCTCAGCGCGGTCGTCCCCATATATAGCTTACTTCCACCGGCGACTGTGCCCTTGCCCATTTGCGTCGTGAAGAATGGAATTTGCGTACGGCGGACGAAACCTCCAATCCCCGCCGTGCTCCGCGGACGCGACGCGGCGGCGCCAAGCATGATTAATGGCCTCTTGGCCTTGAGGATCATTTCGGCGGCGCGATCCAGCGAGGCACGATGCGCAACGGGAATTTCGATCGGATGTTGCGGCACCATCGCGATATCTTCCGCCTCTTCGCCAGCGACGTCTTCGGGCAACTCCAGCAAGACGGGACCTGGCCGCTCTTCCATGGCGATGCGGAAGGCGTCGCGAACGATTGTCGGGATACTGCTTGTGCTCACGATTTGGAGTGAAAGCTTTGTAAGCGGCTTGAAAGTGCCAACCACGTCCACGATTTGAAATTTCGCCTGGCGGCTGCTCATGATGCCTTTTTGCCCTGTGAGCATGATCATCGGCATGCCGCCAAGCAAAGCATAGGCTGCCCCTGTCGTCAGGTTCAGGGCGCCTGGACCGAGGGTGGTGATACAGACGCCAGGCTTGCCGGTGAGACGGCCATAGGTAGCGGCCATGAAGGCCGCACCTTGCTCATGACGAGTCAAAATGAGCTTGATCGAGGAGGTTCGCAGACTCTCGACGACATCCAGGTTTTCTTCGCCAGGAACCCCAAAGATGCGGTCGACACCTTCGTTTTCGAGGGCAGCAACAAGTAGGTCAGAACCCTTGGGCATCAGCTCGTCCTTTGTCGCCTGTTCGTCGCAGAAGCGTACGCCTCGTTGAAGCCGGACGCTAGCCGATCAAGCGTGCTTTCCGACCGGCACATCCGTGCCCAAGTCCCCGCCAGATCGTGCTTGATGCGTTGGTGGGCGGCGCACCATGGCTCGAACCGTTACCGTTGGGCCCGTTCGCGTAAACACGCCCGATGACAGTGGCTGGCGCACGAAGAAACAGGCCGGGGACAACAGAACAATTCCGCTTTACAATGTCGCCGTTCATTGCAGACCGTGCGCGCCATGACGGATTTTTTCAACGCCTTCCTGCTGGTCTATGCCGGGCTGTTTCCGATTATAAATCCGATTGGCAACGCGCCCATTTTCCTCGGCCTGACCTCCTCCGGCACGG
>VAZH01000534.1 GCA_005884465.1 Alphaproteobacteria bacterium
GACGACGAGCTTGACGAAGAGTTCGCCCAAGCCGTAACGGCGTGATTGTCCATGTCGTCCCTTGGAACGCAGGGACCCATAACCACCAAATCCGATTGCCTTAAAGGACATCGACCACAGCCTTACTGACAGATCACGCGGTATGGGTCCCTGCTTTCGCAGGGACGACGGGTTGGATCAGGTCAGCGCCGCAGGCCATGCTTTCGCACTGCCGTTTTGGATTCGACGTCGCGCGGCAGGCACCGCGCGAGCTGCGCGATATCAGAGATCGCTCGGATGTTCCCAGACCAGGCTCCGTCGCCATCTCGCCCTGAGCAGGTCACGCCGCTCGGGATACTTTTCGTCGAGATACAGGGCGTCGACGACGCGGTCGGTTCGAAAGCTGCGAAAATCGCTGCGCAGCTCGCACCACGCCGCCAGAATCCGCACGGCTTCGTGATAGCCGATGGCGATCGGCCATATCGTGCGCTCGCTGTCACGGCCGTGTTCGTCGCGATAGTGCAGCGCGATTTTCCTTCCTTCGTGAATCTGCGCGCGCGTCCGCGCCATGTCGATGCAGTCCGCTTCCTTCTGCCGGGCCGGACGGGCGCGGCTGGCGGGTTCAAGCACGAAAGGTCTCAAGCGTTCGGGGACGGTGTCGGCGATTTTCGCAATGAGATCGTGGGCGGCGCGGGACAAGGCGGTATCGGCATGGCCGGCGACCCATTGCGCGCCAAGCACGGCCGCTTCGATCTCATCGGGGGTGAGCATCAAGGGCGGCAGGTCAAATCCCTTCTCCAGAATATAACCCATGCCGGCCTCACCGCGGATCGGCACGCGCTGTTCGATCAGGGTCGCGATGTCGCGGTAGATCGTCCGCTTCGAGGTCTCCAGCTCGGCCGCGATCGCATCTGCCGTCAGTGGTTTCCGGGTGCGCCGGAGCACCTGGATGATCTGGAACAGCCGGTCGGCACGTCTCATGGCGGTTCTCTTTTTTACAGGGTGGCTCGCCGATGCTGACAGCATGTTGGCAGCAGGTGGCCAGTATACCGGGACAACACTGCAACCGAGAGGATTTTGTCCATGATGATTCTGTACGGCCTCGACCTCTGGACGACGATGTCGCCGCTGCTGACACCACGGTGGCAGCAGGGAATGGCTAGTCTCAAGCGCCTGTTCAAGAAATCGGGAGCGCCCACATGATTACCCTCTATGGCTTTGGCCCCGGCTTCGGCCTGCCGGAAATCAGCCCTTTCGTGACCAAGACCGAAGTCCAGTTGAAAATGGCCGGTCTTGCCTATCGCAAGGAGAGGGCGACGCCTCCGGCCTCCCCGAAGGGGCAGCTGCCCTATATCGTCGATGAGGGCGAGCGCATCGCCGATTCCACCTTCATTCGCGCGCATCTTGAAGGCAAATACGGTTTCGATTTCGACGCCCCTCTCAATTTGCAGCAGCGGGCGCGGGCCTGGGCGTTCGAGCGGATGATCGAGCACCACGTCTATTGGGCGCTGGTCGGCGCGCGGTGGGTCGATAGTGAAAACTTTGCCAAAGGGCCTGCGCATTTCTTCGATGGCGCGCCCGAGCACCGGCGCGAAAAACTTCGCGAGGACGCGCAGTTTCGCGTCGCCGAGAACTACCTCCTGAGCGGTCTCGGCCGCCACGCTCCGGACGAGGACATCGACCTGGCAGCCCGCTCGCTGTTTGCGCTGTCGGTCCAGCTTGGGGACAAGCCGTATCTGATGGGTGATACCCCCTGCGGTACCGATGCCACCGCATTCGGTGCCCTGGCCGGAATACTCACCCCGTTCTTCACCTCGCAATTGCGGGAGCGGACCGAAGAATTCCAGAATCTCACATCCTATGTCAACCGCATGATGCTTCAATACTACCCGGACTTCGCTTGGATACCGCTGCGACAGGCAGCGTGAGATTGTCTCGCGCGAAAGCGGAGCCCATACGCCGCGGCCGACGGAAGAGGCACAGTGGCAGCGCCTTGAGCAACAATTGACGCCTGTGGTTATGGGTCCTGCGCGTTCGCGGGGACGACGATTGTTTTGGAGTTACCTCAGATGGCCCGCCCGGAGGATGATGCCTCGCCCCTCATTGCCGCCAGCTCCGCCTCGAGTTCGGCGATCCGCGCGTCACGTGCGGCCAGCGCCGCCGCGACATCGGCGGCGTCGAACTTCTGCGGGATGTGCTGCGGGCAGTTGGTGTCCCACGCGGAAACCTTGAAAACAATGGCCTGCTCGGGCCGCGCCTCGTAGCCTTTCGGCATCAGCGATTTCATAAGCGCCGGATCGTCATCGACCACGCGCGCCTCGCCCCAGATCTTGACCCTGCGGCGATGCGCGTAATCCATCAC
>VAZH01000538.1 GCA_005884465.1 Alphaproteobacteria bacterium
GTAGGAGCGCACGCCGTCTTCGTAGGAGAACTTGATTTCGTCCTCGCCGGAGCCGTGCAGGATGGCGTCTCTCGTCTTCTTCGGCAGGTCCTTCCATTTGGTGTCGAGGGTGAATTTATAAAACCTGCCGAGCGCGGTGAGCGTCTGGATGTAATAGGGCGAGGATGATTTCGCCCATGGCGCAATCGCGCCCCTGCGCAGCGTCAATTCCTTGTCGGGAATGACCAGATCCTCGTCGACATGCTGCTCGACGCCGAGGCCGCCGCAGGCCGGACAGGCGCCATAGGGATTGTTGAAGGAGAACAGCCGCGGCTCGATTTCCGGAATCGTGAAGCCGGAGACCGGGCAGGCGAATTTTTCCGAGAACAGAATCCGTTCCGGCCCGCTCTTGTCATGGATCTTTGCGACTTTCTTCGCCGGGGCCTCATCCTTCGAGACGGCGTGGAGCCTGTCATCGGGCCGCGCTTCGCGCGGACCCGTTGGCGCCTCCTCAGGATGAGGGGAAGCGCCTCGCTTTGCTGCCTTCGATCGTCGGGCACCGTCCTCATCCTGAGGAGCGCCCGCAGGGCGCGTCTCGAAGGATGATGGCTGAGGAACAGGTGCATCCGCATACTCGATGACAGCCAGCCCGTCGGCGAGCTTCAGTGCGGTCTCAAAACTTTCCGCCAGCCGCTGGCCAATATCAGGCCGCACCACGATGCGGTCCACCACCACGTCGATGTCGTGCGGGAATTTCTTGTCGAGGCTAGGGGCTTCCGCGAGCTCGTAAAAGGTGCCGTCGATCTTGACCCGCTGAAACCCCTTCTTGAGATATTCGGCGAGCTCCTTGCGGTACTCGCCCTTGCGGCCGCGCACTACCGGCGCCAGCAGATACAGCCTTGTGCCTTCCGGGAGCGCCAGCACGCGATCGACCATCTGCGAGACGGTCTGGCTCTCGATCGGCAGCCCGGTCGCGGGCGAATAGGGCACGCCGACCCGCGCCCACAACAGCCGCATATAGTCGTAGATCTCGGTGACCGTGCCGACGGTCGAGCGCGGGTTCTTCGAGGTGGTCTTCTGCTCGATGGAAATCGCCGGCGATAATCCGTCGATCTGGTCGACGTCCGGCTTCTGCATCATCTCCAGGAACTGGCGCGCATAAGCCGACAGCGATTCGACATAACGCCGCTGTCCCTCGGCGTAGATGGTATCGAAGGCGAGCGATGATTTGCCCGAGCCGGACAGCCCGGTGAAGACGACGAGCTTGTCGCGCGGGATTTCCAGATCGATGTTCTTGAGATTGTGCTCGCGCGCGCCGCGGATCGTTATCGCGCGCGTATTTGACCCGGCGGTTTGTTGGCGCTTCGCCCTGATCACTTCATCCATATCGGCATTTCCAGGCGCGGTGGCGGCTTGCGTTCAGGCGCGCACCGCCGGACCTGCGGATCGGACGCCAATGGCTGAGCTCGGAACATAGGAAGAACGCGCGGCGATTTCCAGTGCTCCCTGCAAGCCATCAACGGTTTGTTGAGGTGGCACCGGCGCGGGGTTACGAAAAGGCCGGGACAAACAAAAGGCCGGCGTGCGGCCGGCCTTTTTCATTTGAGAGGCTCAGTTCAGACGGAGATCAGTACCTGCCGACGACCGGACCACCCCAGCGGTAGTTGACGCGAACGGTGACGAGATCGACGTCCTGACGGATGCGGTCGCTAAAGACCGGGCCAACCAGCGGGGTAAAGCTGATGGTCTTGTCCTGCATGAACAGATGGTCGTATTCGACGCCTGCCGACCAGCCGGGCGCGAAGCCGAATTCGAGGCCGGCGCCGACGGTGCCGCCCCAGCGGGTCTGATCCTGGGCCGTCGCCACGACCGCGTTCCCGAGAGTGGTATTGACGGTGAAACGATCGCCAGTCACGGCACCGCCGCCCTTCACGTAGAGCAGGACATTGTTCCAGGCCATACCGATCTGGCCGGTGAACAGTCCGAACGCATCGATTTTCGAGGTGTTGGTGAAGCCCGGCCCCGGGAAGAACAAGCTGGTTGACGATCCGCGGAAATCGGCCCAGTTGCCCTGGCCTTCAAGGCCGAACACCCAGGTGCCGGCCTGCCAGCGATAACCGATCTGACCACCGGCGGTCCCGCCGGTTGCGTCATGACAACCATTCGAAACCACGAAAACGCCAGCCGCGGTGACGGCGTCCCAGCACTTGCGGCTCGATCCCCAGCCGCCATTGGCGCCGATGTAGAAGCCGCTCCAGTCATAAACCGCAGCGAGCATCGGGGGCGGCGCCGCCCTGTAAGGACGGGCGGCGAGGTCGGCGGCCGAGGCGGGAGCAGCCAGGCCCAATGCCACGAGACCAACCGTACCCAGCAAAAACTTTTTCATCGTATCTCTCCGGCTTTTCTTCGCTTCGCTTGACCCAAGAAGCGTTTCGGAATTTGGGCGTGACCGCGGGTCGCGATCTAACTCGTGCAAGCAATTTATCCGAGTCCGGGCGGAAATGCCGTCTCCGAAATGCAACACT
>VAZH01000539.1 GCA_005884465.1 Alphaproteobacteria bacterium
TACGACGCCGCGTTCCACCGGTTCTTTCCCCGATCCGAAACGCCGCTGGCGAGCGCGCTCGCCCAGCCTCTGCCGGCCGGCAGCATGGGCCACATGCTGCCCGATAGCCAAATCCTCGCCGATTTGATCGGCTTCATCCACACGATCAACTGGCCGGTGACCGAGCCGGCCCGGATGCGGGCCGCCCGACAGCACCTCAAGAGCGTGCTGGCCGCCAGCCGCCGCTCCTGGGCGCTGATCCTCGCCGAAACCGACGACGATCGCGAATGGCTGCCCAACCCGAGGCAAACCAACGTGGCCATCGGCCAGAGGGTCTCGCAACAGCAAATCGATGCCTGGATGATGGCGCTCGACGAGGCCGATTCGATTCTGGACGGGCGCACGCTCATCCCGCACTGGCGCTTCGCCCGGGGGATCGACCTGAAGATGTTTTTCGAGGAGCCGCAGGCATTCGATCTGGTGATGCTGCTCACCGGGGCCGGCGCAGTGCCCTATCTGCGGGAGGGACCGATCACCACGCCGAAACGCTGGGGCGAGATCACGCAAGCCTTCGAGGATAATTTCTTTGCCTATGCGTTCTGGTTCAATTGAGCCGGATGAAGCCCACACATTCAGTCTGCACGGCCGGGCGGCAGGCAGTGTCTCAGGTTCGAACCCGGCCTCGCCGCGAACCTGTTATCGAGCAGGCACCTCGACTGACGCTTTAGCGCCGAAACCGGCCGTTCGCGCGATAGATATAAACCCGCATTCCCCGGATAAGGCGGCGATTTCGGGCGGGTCTGCGCGAGAAGCTGATCAAGTTCGGCGCGAAGGTCGTCAGCCACGGCCGCTACGTCATGTTCCAAATGACCGAGGTTGGGGTGCCACAACAGATGGTCGTGGAAATCCTGTCGCTGATCGCCCGGTTGCGAGCACCGGCCGCGCCAGCATGAGGGGCGCGGGGTCAGATGCGACCGGCGACCCAGCAAAGGTGTGCCTTGATGCAGTCAAAGCAGCCGTTCCGCCGCCTCGATGCCGCCAAATGGTTGGCTCGAACGCCGTCGTGCACGCAGTGCAGGATTTCCTGTTGTCGAAGACGCTCAAAACAGCGATTCTGGCCTCGCAATCACCGAGAATCCGGGGAATGTTGGCTTAAATAGCCCTGAGCGTTGTTGCCCAGCATTGAGAGGAGCTGGGAGAAAAATCCCTGAAGGCCACAAGTTTGAGGGCCCGTCTTGATATGCGCGAGCTATTTCTCCGCGCACAGGTATCGGGGGTTCGGCGACCTCCCCGCACGAAGATGCCGAGTGGCATCCAAGGCTCGCTCACAACCGGCAGCGATGCCGTATAGGAGCCTTGACATGACGTATGAAATCCAACCGCTCGCATTCGATCCCACGAGCCTCAACGGCCTGTCCGCAAAGCTAATTGGCAGCCACCACCTGAACAATTACGGCGGGGCTGTCCGTCGCTTGAACGCGATCCGGTCAGAACTCACCGGTCTTGATTGGTCCTCCACACCGGGCTACCGGATCAACGGCATAAAGCGAGAGGAACTGATAGCGGCGAATTCGGCGTTCCTCCATGAACTCTACTTCCAGACGCTTGGGGCCGGCGACTCACTCAAGCCCGGCGGCTTGAGCGTTGCGTTCTCGCGCGACTTCGGTTCATTCGAGCGGTGGTGCAATGAATTCAGCGCCATCGGCAAGGCGCTGGCCGGCGGATCTGGCTGGGTCCTGTGTTCCTGGTCAACGCAGGAAAATCGGCTCTTAAATCACTGGTCGGCAGACCACACTCATCTATTGGGCGGCGCGACGCCGATCCTCGCGCTGGACATGTATGAGCATGCCTATCACATCGATTTTGGCGCAGATGCATCGAGCTACGTCGAGACCTTCCTGCTCAATATCGACTGGGACAAGGCGAACGCGCGATATGCCGTTGCCGTCGAGCATGCGACCAGCGATCTGGCTGTACCGAGCGACGAGGTGCTCGCGGACCCGGAAAAATTCTTGGTCCTGGATGTCCGCCGAGCAGGTGCGTACGAGGCAGCAAAATCCGTCATTACCGGGGCGACATGGCGTGATCCCGAGAGGGTCGAAGAATGGTCGTCTTCGCTGCCAGCAAAGCCAGTCGTCGTCTATTGCGTCTACGGCCACGAGGTAGGTCGGGCGACCGCTGCGATCTTGCGTTCAAAGGGTATCGACGCACGGTTCCTGGTAGGGGGAATCCACGACTGGACCAGGGCGGATCGGCCAGTTGAAGAGAAATAGGCGCTGCT
>VAZH01000540.1 GCA_005884465.1 Alphaproteobacteria bacterium
CAAGCAGGTCAGCATTGCCTCCGACGGCAACGTCACCGTGCTCGAAGGCGCCAGCCGGATCGACTCGGTCCGCGGCAAGCTGCGCGTGGTCAGTTTCGCGCAGGCGCAAAACCTTCAAAAGGAAGGCTTCAATCTCTATTCGGCCGGCGCGGGCATTGCGGCGCAGCCCGACACCACCTCAAAACTGCGCCAGGGCTTTGTTGAAAAATCCAACGTCAACTCGGTGCTCGAGATGAGCCGGATGATCGAGGTGACGCGCACCTACACGCAAATCTCCAATCTGCTGCAGCAGCAGAGCGATCTGCACAAGACGGCCATCGACAAACTCGCCGACGTTCCGGCGTAGAGGCTCATCGGTTGAATGAGCCCCTACGCCAATTTTTAACCAAGCATGATCTGATCCGAAAACCGGCGACCACTTTTCGGGATCATGCTTCAAGGAGACTGATCGATGCGCGCTCTTCATACCGCGGCGACGGGAATGGCGGCCCAGGAGCTCAACGTCCAGGTGATCTCCAACAACATCGCGAACCTGCGCACCACCGGCTTCAAGAAGCAGCGCGCGGCGTTTCAGGACCTGATCTACGACCACGTCCGCCGGGTCGGCGCGCAGGCCTCCGACCAGGGTACGATCCTCCCCGTCGGCGTCGATCTCGGCGGCGGCGTGAAAACCGTCGGCACGCCGCGGCTGATGACGCAGGGCACGCTGTCGCAAACCGGCAACGACCTCGACATCGCCATCCGCGGCGAAGGTTTTTTCAAGATCCAGATGCCCGACGGCACCTATAGCTATACCCGCGACGGCTCGTTCCAGATGGACGCGCAAGGCCGCGTCGTCAACGCGCAGGGCAACCCGGTGCAGCCGACCATCACGATCCCGCAAAACTCCTCGGGGCTGACCATCAACGCGCAGGGCCAGGTGACGGTGACCTTGCCGGGATCGACGACGCCGACCAATGTCGGGCAGATCGGGCTGACGCGGTTCATCAACAAGGCCGGCCTGCAGCCGGTCGGCGACAACCTGTTCACGGAGACGCCGGCCTCGGGCCCGCCCCAGGACGGCACCGCCAACGCCGACGGTTTTGGCGACATGCAGCAGAGCAATCTCGAGCAGGCCAATGTCGAGGTCGTCTCCGAGATTTCCGACCTGATCGCGGCGCAGCGCGCCTACGAGATGAACGCCAAGGTGATCAGCGCCGCCGACCAGATGCTGCAATCCACCACCGCGCTGTTCCGCTGAGGGAGCTGATGATGACGATACGAACAGCCGCCACAATACGCGCTCTGCTCTCTCCCCCCTTGAGGCTTAGGGAGGGGGGTACCGCGCACGCCGGCGCTTGTGGCCTACCCCCCTCCCACAAGGGGGGTGGGAACGGCAACAGCTTGCCGCGCTCCCTCCTCCTCGCCACCGCCCTGCTCGCGGCCGGTACCGCGACCGCGCGCGCGCAGGTTCGCGACGATGTCATCGCCGCTCCCGTGCTGCGCGCCAATGTCAGCGTCGCCGGCGAGCTGGTGCGGATCGGCGACGTCATCGACAACGCCGGCTCGTTTGGAAAAATCGCGATCTATCGCGCGCCCGAGCTCGGCACCACCGGCACGCTGCCGACCGCGCAGGTGCTCTCGGTATTGCGGGCGCATCAGGTGATCGGCGTCGATACCAGGGATCTCCGGGAGATTTCGGTGACGCGGCTGGCGCGGACGCTTCAGCCCAGGGAGATCGAACTCGCCGTCGCCAGCGCGCTGGAACACAGATACGGTTTTGGCGATGCCGCCAATCTCTCGCTGACCTTCGACCGCGAGCTTGCCGATATCAAGCTCGAGGCCGCGAACTCCGGCGCGATGCTGCCGGCATCGGTCCGCTACTAGCCGCGCGGCAACCGCTTCGACGTCACTTTCGAGATCGGAAGCGACAGCGCCGCGACGCCGGCGCGGCTGCGCTTCACCGGCACCGCGATCGAGACCATCGAGGCCGCGGTGCTGGCGCGCGGCATCGAACGCAACGAAGTAATAAAATCCTCCGACGTGGTGATCGAGCGGCGCCCGAAGGGCGAAGTCGGCGCCGACGGCGCTACCCGCGATCGCGCGGTCGGGATGCAGGCGCGCCGGCAGCTTCGCGCCGGCCAGGCGTTAAGGACCGCCGATCTGGCAAAACCCGATCTGGTGCAGCGCGACCAGAGCGTCACGCTGATCTATGAGACGCCCGGGCTCTACCTCACCATTCGCGGCAAGGCACAGGACAGCGGCACCGAAGGCGACGTCGTCAACGTGCTCAATCTGCAATCGAAGCGCACGGTATCCGGCGTCGTGACCGGCCGCGGCCAGGTGTCGGTCGCGGTCGCAACGCCCCGCCTTCCCGCCGCCGAGCCCTCTTCGTCGATCGGCTCCAATGAAACTGAGACGGCGGCACCGATTGCGGTCGCCGCCGGCAACAATTCCCAAGTCGCTCCAACCGAGTAATGCTCAATGTTCATGTCCAATACAAAGTTCAGTAGTGCGGTTTTCGGCTTGACGGAGCAGCCACCTCCGTCCGTGGCCCGGTCAAGCCCGGCGATGACAAGCGGAGGCAGGTTCGATCCGATCGGAAGCCGCTGCACTAACCGCTTCGTTCTCGCCGGCGCCCTGCTGGTCATCCTTGGCATCGCCGGCGGCTGCTCGGCGATCGACCGGATCTCGCAGATCGGCGAACAACCGAAACTGGCGGCGATCGAAAATCCGACTTCGCAGCCCGGCTACAAGCCGGTGCAGATGCCGATGCCGAAGCCGGAAGTGGCGTCGTATAACGCCAACTCGCTGTGGCGCAACGGCAGCCGCGCCTTCTTCAAGGACCAGCGCGCCGCGCGGATCGGCGACATTCTCACGGTCACCGTGAATTTCACCGACAAGGCCGACATCAACAACGAGACCAAGCGCGACCGAACCAGCAA
>VAZH01000541.1 GCA_005884465.1 Alphaproteobacteria bacterium
TTGGTCATGTTCTGCAACAGGATGCGGCCGCGCTGCAGGTCAAGAATGCCCTCCTTGCGCCACTGCTGCAGCTGGCGATTGACGCTTTCGCGCGCGGCGCCGACGAACACCCCGAGCTGCTCCTGCGAGATATGCACCTCGGACCCGAAATCGGATGCCAGCGCGCAGAGCCGGCGCGCCAGCCGCACCGGCAGCGGCTGCAGCACGGATTCCTCCATCCGCTCGCTCATCCAGCGGATGCGCTGGCACAGAAGCTGGATCAGCTTGATCGCGACGCGCGGCTCGCGCTCGAGATGGGCAAGAAAGTCTTCCCGCCGCAGCACGAACAATTCGGTCGGCTCGCCCGCGGTGGCATCCGCGGTGCGGCTCTGGCCGTCGAGCACCGCGACCTCGCCGAAGAGATCGCCTGGGCCCATGAAATTCAGGGTCAGGCGGCTGCCGTCGGAGGCGCCGGTTTCGATCCGGATTTGCCCGCGCCGGACCCCGAACAGGGCGCTGCCGGGATCGCCTTTCTGGAACAGCATCTCGCCCACGCCCAGATTCTGGGTGTGGCAAAGGCTCGAGATTCGCTGCAGCTCGTCGGCGCCCAAGTCCGCGAACATCGGATTCATCTTCAAAATGACCGCAAATTCGGCCTGTTTGCTCATTGCAATGCCTTCCGGGGACAGATTGTTAAAATAGGGCCGTTCGCAAATTCACGTGCTGCCGAAGTGTGTCATAAGTCACATAACTTTGCAGCACCCCTGGAATATTTTTAGCTGCTTTGAGCAGCCTCCCCTTTCCGGGATAAGCTTGAGGAAAAGGCCGCGCGCCCCGATATGGCCTGGCTGAAATCTGTGGGGCGGTTTGGAATGTCGTCATGAGAGCACTGAAAATCGCCGGCGCCGCAACCGCGGCCGTCATCGTTGTCCTGGCCCTGCTGCTGATCATCGGGATCCCCTCCGGCTTCCTGAGCTCGGAGATCCAGGCCCGGGTCGAGCGCGAAACCGGATATCGGCTGACGATATCGGGCGCGACCAAAATCGGCCTGTGGCCAAAGCTCAACGTGACGCTGACCGACGTCACGCTGGAGAACCCGAAAGACCCCGAGACTTCCAATCGCCTGACCGTCGGCCGCGTTCAGGCCGATATGACCTTGGCGAGCGTATGGTCGGGCCACCCGCAGATCACCGAACTCGTGATCGCCCGCCCGGTTCTGTACCATCCGTTGCTGCGCGAACGAACACGCGTGCCCAACCCATCCGCCAGGCCGACGACATCCCCCAGCGAGCGTGACAGCAATGCGCTCGCGATCGATCGCGTCACCGTGACCGACGGCACCCTGGTAACTTTCAATCTGCGCGATCGGGTGGAAAATCGCATCACCGGCATCAACGCCGATGCAACCATTGCGGATCGCAAGATCAAGATCACCGGCAACGCGCGGGCCAGCGAGCATCCGCTCAAATTCGAGGTCAAGGCGACGGCCCCTCACCCGCCGGTAGAGCGGCAGAACATGCCGGTCGAACTCGCGCTCGATGCGCCCGGCGTGTTGCAGGCTCCACTCTCCGCCAAGGCGGAGGTCCGGCTCAACGGCTCGGTGGTCATGATCAACGGCGTGACCGGAACGCTCGGCGACGATGCGTTCAATGGATGGGCCTCGGTCGATATCGAGAGCAAGCCCCTGGTGAAGGTCGATCTCGACTTCCAGCGGCTTGGTGTCGCGACGTCGAAAGCACCGGCATCATCGGGCTCAACGGGTGCGCAGCCGTGGAGCAACGCAACGATCGACCTGAACGGAATGAACTATGTCGACGCCCAGGTCAGGATTTCCGCCGCCGAGCTCAACCTCGGAGATACGCGTTTCGCGCCGGTTGCGATCGACGTCGCGCTCGCCGGCGGTGTCCTGAGGTGCGGATTTCCGAATCTCGGGGCCTATGGCGGCCAGGTCAGCGGCCAGCTCATCGTCGATGCCTCGAGGGGCGAGCCGATCTACGCCCTCACCAGCGATCTGGTCGGGGTGCGCGCGCTGCCGCTGCTGCAAAGCGCCGCCGACTTCGACAAGCTCGACGGCAAGCTGCAGGCGAAAATCGGCGTGCGCTCCAACGGCAACAGCCAGCGCGCCATCATGTCGAACCTCGGCGGCACCGTGTTCGCCAATTTCCAGGACGGCACGATCCGCGGCCTCAATGTCGCGCGGATGATCCGGTCGCTGACCTCGGGCCCGCTGTCGGGATGGCAGGAGACCAGGGAAGAGGCCACCGACCTGAGCCAGCTTTCGGCCTCGTTCCGCGTCGAGCGGGGTCAGGCGACCACCAACGATCTCAACCTGA
>VAZH01000013.1 GCA_005884465.1 Alphaproteobacteria bacterium
CGGACCTGAGCGGGCAATCGATCATGGTGGTTGCCCCCCAGAGCATCGAAGCATCGCTCATCGCCCGGCGGCTGCAACGCTGGGGCGGACAAACCTGCACGATTTCGGATATCACGGTGGCGCAGGCCTTACTGCCCGAGCGAGCCTGGCACGCCGTGCTGCTCGATCACGCCCTGGGCGCTGAAGACGTCGAGCTGCTGGCCGAAGCGGCGCGCCCGCATGCGCCGCGGCGTATCGTCCTGGTCACGCCGGCCGCGCGACACGAACTTCAACCCTCATCGAGTTCCGCGGCTTTCACCGGCTATCTGATAAAACCGTTGCGCGCGGCCTCCCTCGCGACCCGCCTGACAATGGCGCCGGAGATTCTGGCGCCGCCCCTTGCCGGCGAACCCCCGATCGA
Source organism: Alphaproteobacteria bacterium (assembly GCA_005884465.1). Classification (GTDB taxonomy): domain Bacteria; phylum Pseudomonadota; class Alphaproteobacteria; order Rhizobiales; family Xanthobacteraceae; genus Bradyrhizobium. The sequence continues at coordinate 401 of VAZH01000013.1, forward strand.
GGTGCCTGACGATGTCGGGACGCCGGCAGCCGCGCCGTTGCAAGGCCTTTCGATCCTGGTGGCGGAAGACAACGAGATCAACGCGCTTTTGATGCGCTCGCTTTTGACCCGACTGGGACATCATGCCGTCATCGCCACCAATGGCGAAGCGGCGCTGGAATCGTGGCTGGCAGCCAAATCCGCCGGCGCTCCCTACGATCTCGTTCTGATGGACATCCAGATGCCGCAGCTCGACGGCATCGAAACCACCAGGCGGATCCGTAGCCTTGAGGCCGGCCAGCCGGGCCGCCAGACGCCGATCCTCGCGCTGACAGCGAACACGCTGGTGGAGGATCGCTATGCCTGTTTTGAAGCTGGAATGGACGGCTTCCTGATCAAGCCGCTCGATCGCGAAAAACTCGCCGACGCGCTTGCCGGGCTGGCCGCCTCGCGCCATCTCGCGGCGTGAGAGTCGAAGCAGTTTCAGTGTCGTCCCTGCGAAAGCAGGGACCCATCACCACAAGTCCGTGTACCTGCGAAGGCTGCAGCCGCGGCCTAGTAACGATAAACATTGGTGGTTATGTCCCCGCTTTCGCGGGGACGACGGCGTGAGCTACAGCCGCCGCAGCGCCACGGTCTCAACCACATGGTCCGCGCCCTTCTTCAGGATCAGTGTCGCGCGCGGTCTAGTCGGCAAAATATTCTCCTCGAGGTTGGCAAGGTTGGTCCGCTCCCAGATCGCGAGCGCGGTTGCGGTCGCTTCCCCGTCGGAAAGCGGAGCGTAGCGATGAAAATACGATCGCGGATCGTGGAACGCGGTGTCCCGAAGCGTCAGGAAGCGCGTGATGTACCAGTCGCGCAGCACCGATTCGTCGGCATCGATGTAGACGGAGAAATCGAAGAAATCCGAAACCACCGGAACCGCCTTGCCATCGCGCGGCAGCCGTCCGGTCTGCAGGACATTGACGCCTTCGACGATCAGGATGTCCGGCCGGTCGATCTCGATCCATCCGTTCGGAACGATGTCGTAGGTCAAATGCGAATAGACCGGCGCCCGCACCGGCCGCCTTCCTGCCTTGATGTCGCTCAGGAAGGTCAGCAGCGTCGGCAGATCGTAGCTCTCGGGAAAACCCTTCTTCTGCATCAGGCCTTGCCGCTCGAGCACGGCGTTGGGGTACAGGAAGCCGTCGGTCGTCACCAGATCGACCTTTGGCCGCGGCGACCATCGCGCCAACAGCGCCTGCAGCACGCGCGCGGTGGTGGATTTTCCGACCGCGACCGATCCGGCGACGCCGATGATGTAGGGCATCTTGCGGTCCTGGATGCCGAGGAATTGACGCTGCGCGTAAAACAGCCGCTGCATGGCATCGATATAGATCGACAACAGTCGCGACAGCGGCAGGTAAATGTCCTCGACCTCTTTCATGTCGAGACGATCATGCATCGAACGCAGGCGCGAGAACTCGCCCGGCTCCAGGGTCATCGGCGTATCGTCGCGCAGCCGCGCCCACTGCTCCCGCGAGAACACCCGGTAGGGGTTATACTGCTGCTCCGGTGCCCGAATATCCATGACGCCGCCTTTATCAAGAGGTTGTGCCACTGCCCTAATCGCGCTTGCGCGCCGCTTTCTCTTCCAGTCCCGACATCGTCGTGCGTTGCGCCAAGGCTGCCTCGACGTCTTCGAGTTTCACGCCGCGCGACTTCAACAGCACCAGCAGGTGAAACAGCAGGTCGGCGCTTTCGGCAATCAGATGGTCGCGATCGTTCTCGATCGCGGCGATGACCGTCTCCACCGCCTCCTCGCCAAGTTTCTTGGCGCAATGCTCCGCACCCTTGTCCAGCAGTTTGCGCGTATACGACGCTTCTCCGCCCGACGCCACGCGGGCATCGATGGTGGCGGCAAGATCATGGATCGTAAAACGCGACATCAACTAAAACTCATGCGCGCCCGAAGGGACGGGACGCTGTCTATCCCGTGGGGATTTAGCACTTCTGGCACCGGGAGTCGTCAAGGATCGAGCCGCATCGGCAGCCCGGCGCGGACCATGTGGTCCTTGGCTTCACGGATGGTAAATTCGCCGAAGTGGAAGATCGACGCCGCCAGCACCGCGGTCGCATGGCCTTCGCGGATGCCCTCGACCAGATGATCGAGATTGCCGACGCCGCCGGAGGCGATCACCGGGACTGGGACGCTGTCCGCCACCGCCCGGGTGAGCGGAATGTCAAAACCCTGCCTTGTGCCGTCCCGGTCCATCGATGTCAGCAGGATCTCGCCGGCGCCGAGCGAGACGACCTCCTGGGCATATTCGATGGCATCGATCCCGGTGGAATTGCGCCCGCCATGGGTGAAGATTTCCCACCGCTCCGAGCCGCTGCCCCGCCGGACGCGCTTGGCGTCGATCGCTACCACGATGCATTGATCGCCGAATTTCTCGGCCGCTTCCTTGACGAATTCGCGCCGGCTGACGGCGGCGCTATTGATCGAAACCTTGTCGGCGCCGGACCGCAATAGCGTCTTGATATCCTCGATGGTGCGCACACCGCCGCCGACCGTCAGCGGCATGAAGCATGCTTCCGCCGTGCGCCGGACCACGTCCAGCATGATGCCGCGATTTTCATGCGTCGCCGTAATGTCGAGGAAGCACAGCTCATCGGCGCCGGCGGCGTCATAGGCGATGGCCGCTTCGACCGGATCGCCGGCATCGCGCAAATCGACAAAATTGACGCCCTTGACGACCCGGCCGTCCTTGACGTCGAGACAGGGGATCACGCGCACCTTGAACATGCGTTGCTCCTAGGCCGCGGCGCGCGCGTTGCGGATCAGCGCCAACGCCACGGCCGGATCGAGGCGGCCGTCATAGAGAGCGCGGCCCGCGATCGCGCCGGCCAGTTTCTTGGCGCGCGGCGCCAGCAGCGCCCTCACGTCCTCGATCGAGGCCAAGCCGCCGGAGGCGATGACGGGGATCGAGATGCGTTCGGCGAGCGCGATGGTGGCATCGAGATTGAGGCCTTTCAGGAGGCCGTCGCGGGCAATGTCGGTGAAGATGATCGCAGCGACGCCGGCATCCTCGAACCGCTGTGCGATTTCGAGCGCGCTGACCTCTGACGTCTCCGCCCAGCCTTCGACCGCGACCTTGCCGTCGCGTGCGTCGAGGCCTACCGCGACGCGGCCGGGAAACTTTTTCGCAGCACCTTTCACAAGCTCGGGATCGCGTACCGCCGCGGTGCCGATGATCAAGCGCGCAATGCCTTTTGTCAGCCAGGCTTCGACCGTCTTCAGATCGCGGATACCGCCGCCGAGTTGCACGGGAATCGAGACCGCTTTCAGCATCGCCTCGACGGCATGGGCGTTCATCGGCTTGCCAGCAAAGGCGCCGTCGAGATCGACCACGTGCAGATATTCGAACCCCTGCCCAGCAAAGCTCCGCGCCTGCGCAGCGGGATCGAGGCTGAACACGGTCGCGCGTGCCATGTCGCCCTGTTCGAGGCGCACGCACTGGCCGTTCTTCAGGTCGATGGCGGGAAACAGAATCACGGCTTCCACTTCAAAAACTTCGAAATCAACGCCAGCCCAAAACGCTGGCTTTTCTCCGGGTGAAACTGGGTGCCGACAGCGGTGTCCTTGCCGACGATCGCCGTCACCGGACCTCCGTAATCGGCGCGCGCCAGCACGTCCGCCTCGTTGGCGGCGTTGAGGTGATAGGAGTGCACGAAATAGGCGTGGCGGCCTTTCGGGCCGAGCGGCAAACGCTCCAGCACCGGATGCTCGCGGATCATATCGAGCGTATTCCAGCCCATGTGCGGAATTTTCAAGTTCTCCTCGCGCGGCGAAATCTTTTCCACATCGCCTTCGATCCAGTTGAACCCCTCTGTGGTGACGTGCTCCTTGCCGCGGGTCGCCATCAGCTGCATGCCGACGCAAATGCCAAAGAACGGCCGCGCCTTGCTTCGCACGGCTTCCGTCATCGCCTCGATCATGCCGTCAAGCGCGTCGAGGCCCCTGCGGCAATCGGCGAATGCGCCGACGCCGGGCAGCACAATGCGGTCGGCGCGATACACCGTTTCGGGATCGCGGGTCACCACGATCTTTTCCGCAGCGTCCATGCTCCGCGCTGCCCGCTCAAAGGCTTTCGCCGCGGAATGCAGATTGCCGGAGCCGTAATCGATGATGGCGACGCTCACCGCGACGTCCCCGGTTCCGGAAACAATCCGATGATTTCGTTTCGGGGCAACGGCGGCGGCCGCGAGAAAGCCTGGCCGGGAATATCCCGCGTCGGCGGCGGCGCGCCGCGATCGACCGCGGTTTGGTCGTTGATAACGCGATGCGTGGCGGTCCAGCGATCGAAAAAGCGCCGTTCCGCCGTCTCCAAATTGCGGGCCACCACGATGTCGAGCTGGCGCCAGTCGCGCCGCGACAAGGTCCAGCGCCGGATGCTCGACGCTTCAAATCCCATCAGCAGCGCAATCAACACATCCGCCCAAAAGATCGCGGTGCCGCCGGCGCCGAGTCTCGCCATTCCGACGTTGATCGTGGGCGCAATGATGATCCAGCCGATCAGCGCCAGCCACAGGCGATGCCAGACAAGCCACAGCGGGCCGAAAACGGCAGCCCAGAAATGAAATCCGTCGCGGACGAATGCGAATCTTTCGATAACGGCGATCCCCGCACCATTCGTTACCGGAGCATGAACTGTGTAGACCGGCATCGTTACTCTCCGCCGAGAACTCAAGGATTCAGCCGCCGAGCTGACCCTTGGTGGATGGCACTTCGCCCGCGGCGCGCGGATCGATCGCGACCGCCGCGCGCAGCGCCCTCGCCAGACCCTTGAAACAGGATTCGGCGATGTGATGGCTGTTCTCGCCATATAGGGTTTCGACGTGCAAAGTCACCCCGGCATTGATCGCAAAGGCGTTGAACCATTCGCGAACCAGTTCAGTATCGAAGGTGCCTACCTTGTCGCGCGGAAACTCCACCTTGAATACCAGCACCGGCCGCCCCGAAATGTCGATCACGACGCGCGACAGCGTCTCGTCCATCGGCATGTGGATACTGGCATAGCGGGTGATGCCGGCCATGGTGCCGAGCGCCTGTTTTACCGCCTGTCCGAGCGCGATGCCGACATCCTCGGTGGTGTGATGGTGGTCGATGTGAAGGTCGCCAGCCGCCTTCACGGCGACGTCAATGCGCGAATGCCGGGCAAGCAGATCGAGCATATGGTCGAAGAAGCCGATGCCGGTCGCGACGTTGGACACGCCTGTCCCGTCGAGGTTCACGCTGACCTCGATGTCGGTCTCCTTGGTCTTGCGCTTGATGGTCGCCGTGCGCATGAAAAATGCTTCCCGTGGCCGAAAACGCGGCTCTTTTAACAGGCTCGTCCCGCCTTCGCTACTGCGGGATGGCCAGCTCAAGGCTGAAGTTCGGCCTATGGTGACTGGATTCCGATCCCGAATCCCGCGGATTGTAAGCCGGCGCGCCAGTCCTTAAGTTTGGCCGAACGCGAGGTACCCCATGCAAGCATCACAGCCCCAGTCGCCGGTTTGGCACGGCACCACGATTTTGACGGTCCGCAAGGGCGGCAAGGTGGTGATCGGGGGCGACGGCCAGGTCTCGATCGGCCAGACCGTCATCAAATCCAACGCCAAAAAGGTCCGCAAGCTCGGCAAGGGCGATGTCATCGGCGGTTTTGCAGGTGCCACCGCGGACGCCTTCACGCTGTTCGAGCGGCTGGAAAGCAAACTCGAGCAATATCCGGGGCAATTGACCCGCGCGGCGGACGAGCTGGCCAAGGACTGGCGCACCGACCGCTATCTGCGCCGGCTGGAGGCGATGATGATCGTCGCCGACAAGGATGTCTCGCTGGTCCTGACCGGCACCGGCGACGTGCTGGAGCCGGAAGCCGGCGTAATGGCGATCGGCTCCGGCGGCAACTATGCCCTGGCGGCCGCCCGCGCGCTGGTCGATTCCGACAAGGATGCCGAGGCCATTGTGCGCCGATCGCTCGATATCGCCGCCGATATATGCGTCTTTACCAATCGCAATGTGACCATCGAGATGCTGCAGGGCTAATCGATGGCGCAGCCCGCCTATGTGTTTCGTCCGATGTCCGAGGCCGATCTGCCGCTGATGAAGCGCTGGCTGGCGGAACCGCACGTGAAGCAGTGGTGGGGCGATACTAACGAACAATTCGAGATTGTCAGCGGCGACCTCGAGGTCGAGGCCATGGATCAATTCATTGTGGCGAAGGATGATCGACCCTTCGGATATTTGCAGTGTTACAATCCCGAGGTTTGGCCGGATAACGGATTGGGCGTCCATCCGAAGGACACCCGTGGCATCGACCAGTTCATCGGAGAACCGGACATGGTAGATCGGGGTCATGGCTCGGCATTCATCCGTAGCTTTATTGATCGGCTGCTGGACGGCGGAGCGGCGCGCGTCATCACCGATCCCGACCCCGCCAATGCGCGCGCGATACGCGCCTATGAGAAGGCCGGATTTCGCCGCGATCGTCTGCTCGAAACGCCGGACGGCACCGCCCTGCTGATGGTATGCAACCCATGACGCTCGAGCGCACCGTTCCGGCGACGGCCGCCCTTTCAACGCGGCAATGGTTGCTGATCGCGGCCGGCCTGATCGCCCTTCAGGCAGCGATCCTGTTTGCAATGGGGCGCCTGCCGATCTGCGCCTGCGGTTACGTGAAGTTATGGCACGGCGCAGTGCAGAGCTCGGAAAATTCCCAGCATATCGCCGACTGGTACTCGCTTTCCCACATCCTCCACGGCTTCCTGTTTTATGCCGCGACCCGGCTGCTGGTGCCGAGCGCGCCATGGCAGGGACGTCTGATCGCCGCGATGCTGATCGAAGGCGGCTGGGAGATCGTTGAAAATTCCAGCTGGATCATCGAGCGATACCGCGCCGGCACGGTGTCGCTGGATTATTTTGGCGACACCATCGTCAACTCGATCTCCGATACGCTGTTCATGGTGGCGGGATTTTTGCTGGCGAGAAAGCTTCCGGTTGGATTGACCATCGCACTTGCCGTTCTGTCTGAACTCGTGATGGCGCTTCACATCCGCGATAATCTGACCCTGAACATCCTGATGCTGATCCATCCCTTCGAGGCGATCCGGCTATGGCAGGCAGGACCGCCGATCATCTGATGCCGCTTGTACCAGTACCGTTTTGAACTTACCTAGACCCCATGACAGACTTTTCTCCCCGCGAAATCGTTTCCGAACTCGATCGCTTCATCGTCGGTCAGAACGACGCCAAGCGCGCGGTCTCCATCGCGCTGCGCAACCGCTGGCGGCGGCTCCAGCTCACCGGCTCGTTGCGCGAGGAAGTGCTGCCGAAAAACATCCTGATGATCGGGCCAACCGGCGTCGGTAAGACCGAGATCGCGCGGCGGCTGGCGAAACTCGCCGGCGCGCCATTCATCAAGGTCGAAGCCACCAAATTCACCGAAGTCGGCTATGTCGGCCGCGACGTCGAGCAAATCATCCGCGATCTGGTCGAGGTTGCGATCGCACAAACCCGAGAGCGCAAGCGCAAGGACGTGCAGGCCCGCGCCCAACTCGCCGCCGAGGACCGCGTGCTCGACGCCTTGGTCGGCGCCAACTCCAGCGCCACCACCCGCGATTCGTTCCGCAAGAAACTGCGCGCCGGCGAACTCAACGACAAGGAAATCGAGATCGAGACGCAATCCTCGGGCGGAATGCCGATGTTTGAAATTCCCGGCATGCCCGGCGCCCAGATGGGCGCGATCTCGATCGGCGATATCTTCGGCAAATTGGGCGGGCGGACAAAAACCCGCCGCCTGACGGTAGAGGATTCCCACGAGCTTCTGGTCAACGAGGAATCCGACAAGCTGCTGGATACCGATCAACTGGTGCAGGAATCGATCAATGCGGTCGAGAATAACGGCATCGTCTTCCTCGACGAGATCGACAAGATTTGCGTGCGCGACGGCCGCGTCGGCGGCGACGTCTCGCGCGAAGGCGTGCAGCGCGATCTATTGCCGCTGATCGAAGGCACCACGGTTTCGACCAAGCACGGCGCTGTCAAGACCGACCATATCCTGTTTATCGCCTCGGGCGCGTTTCATATCGCCAAACCCTCGGATCTGCTGCCGGAGCTGCAGGGCCGGCTACCGATCCGGGTCGAGCTGGAAGCGCTCACGCGAGACGATCTGCGCCGCATCCTGACCGAGCCTGAGGCGTCGCTGATCAAGCAATATGTCGCACTGATGCAAACCGAAGGCGTGACGCTGGATATTACCGACAGCGCCATCGACGCGCTCGCGGATGTGGCGGTCGCCGTCAATTCCACCGTCGAAAATATCGGCGCCCGGCGATTGCAGACGGTGATGGAGCGCGTGCTCGACGAGATTTCCTTTGCCGCGCCGGATCGCCACGGCGAGACCATCCAGATCGATGCCGATTACGTGCAGAAGCACGTCGGCGATCTCGCCAAGAACGCCGATCTGAGCCGGTTTATCCTGTAGTTTTCACGACGATCATATGGTCGTCCCTGCGAACGCAGGGACCCATAACCATCAATCTTGATTGTAAAGGGGATAGCCGCTCCAGCCTGGCACAACATAAACATTCGTGGTTATGCGTCCCGGCTCTGTCATCGGGCCGGCCGGAGGCCGGACCCGTTGGCTTGGCCGGGACGACATCGAATAATCGCGCGTTGCGTGGCGCGCTTTCGCTGTGTGATAGTTCGTTCGCTCAATTTCGTGACCACTTCGGGTGCCGAATGAATCTGCGTGTGCGGGAAAACCCCTGGCGCCTGATGCTTGCCGTCAACGCCGCCATCCTGATCGGGGTTTTTTTCTACAAGATCACGCGCGAGCCTTATGTCCCCTACATCCATCTTTTGGTCGATTATCATTTCGGTTTTACGAAACGCGCGCTGATCGGCGCGATGGTATCGCTGTTCTTTTCGAAAGTGCCGGTGTGGCTGGTGTTCGCGCTTTCGGGCGCCGTCTGGCTGATCACGCTCGGGCTCTTCATAAAGCT
>VAZH01000550.1 GCA_005884465.1 Alphaproteobacteria bacterium
GATTGCGGTGCAGCGCCAACAGCCCGTTGCCGATCAGATTGACGGTGGTCTCGTGGCCTGCGCCGAACAACAGGATGATATTGGCCGTCAATTCCTCGTTGGAGAGCTTGCTGCCGTCTTCCTCGGCCTGCACCAATTGCGTTGTCAGGTCGTCTCCCGGATTGCGCCGACGGAGCTCGAACAGCTGCTGGAAATACATCTGCGCCATCGCGTTACCGGCATTGGCCTGCTCGATTTCGGCCGGCGACAGCAGCACCGGATCGAGCAGGCGCCCGCCATCGCGCGAACTCTTGTAAAACTGCTCACGGTGGTCCTCGGGAATTCCGAGCATGTCGCAGATGATCGTCACCGGAAGCCGGAACGCAAAATCCTCGATCAGGTCCATATGGCCCTGACCGACGATCGCATCGAGCGTTTCATCGACGGCTTGCTGGATGCGCGGACGCATATCCTCGACCCGGCGCGCCGTGAACGCTTTTACCACCAGCCCGCGCAAGCGGGTGTGGTCGGGCGGGTCCTGCTGCAGCATCCAGTGGCTCATGCTGCGGAACACCGGCTGTTCCATGATCTGCGGCCCGTATCGCCGCACGGTGCGGTCGACGAAATCCTTGCCGAAGCGCTTGTCGCGCAGCACGTGACTGGCCTCGGCGTGCCGGCTGGCGACGAAGGCGCCGAACGGCGTTAGGTGCATCGGGTCGGTGGTGCGCAGCCGCTCGTAATAGGGATAGGGATCGCGAATGAATTCCGGCGCCAGCGGGTTGAAGAGCGGCCCGGTTGTCGCGGTCTGAACATGCTCGTTCATGGGCTCCCTCGATACGGTCAGGTTCTTTTTGCAAGGCGATTAGCCCATAAGCTGCCGATATCGGCAAGCCGTATATGGCTACTCTTGCTGGCGCGCGGTAGGCAGGGCTTTTATCCGGTGCAACTGGCCCGCCACCGCTCGGATTTTGCCGGGCGACGCCATCCAGATTGCCACGGCGGACAATCCGCTCACTGCAATACTGGCGGCAAAGGCGATCGTATAACTCCCTGAAAGGTCGTGCAGAATGCCCGTGATCCAGGGCCCGGCCGCACCCCCGGCGAGCGCTGCAAGCATGATGGTGCCGAAAATGCTGCCGTATTGTTTGCCCTGAAATATTTCCAGCACCACCGCGCCCATGATCGAGGTCAGGCCGTAGCCGAGCGCGCCCTGGGTCAGGATCATCAGGTAGACCAGCGGCAATACAGGAGCGTATCTCAGCGCGATCAGCGCCGCGAAGCAGATCGAAACCCAAGCAGCTCGCGGCCCATATCCATTCACGCCCCACCCGATCGGAGACGTGTCCGAGCAAAATCTGGCCGGGAATACCGAGCAGGCTGACCACACCCAGTGCCCAGACCGCGACAGCAGGGCTGAAGCCGATGTCGAGCAGGAATTTGGTCTGGTGCACCTGCACCGCGTACCAGATGTACAGGCCGCAGAAATATCCGAGCGCGATCCACCAGAATCGCGCGGTGCCAATTGCGCGCTTCAACGTCCAGTCGGTGCCGGCCCAGGCGGCATCGACGATGTTCGAGATCGGCTTGGCGGAGGCTACAGAAGGCGCGGCGTCGCCGTCCGGCTCCAGTCCGATGTCCTCGGGGCGCTTTCGCAGCAACAGATTGATCGGCGCCAGCACGGCCAGAATCAGAATGCCCATCGCCGTGCAGGCGTTCCGCCAGCCGGTCTGCTCAATTATGAGCTGCACCCAGGGCAATAGCGTAACGGAGCCAATTCCAACGCCCGCAAATGCGAGGCCCATGGCCAAGCCCCGCCGCCGAATAAACCAGTTGGGCAGAAACAACGATTGACCGGAGTAGCCGAGACAGACGCTTCCCGCGCCGACCATGACGCCGATCGTCAGATACAGGTGCCATGGCTGCGTGGTCAGCGGCGCCAGCAACAACCCTCCCGCCATCAGCGCGACGCCGAGTTCCATCACGGCGCGCGGGCCGGCGCGATCCATCAACCGGCCGATCAGCGGGCTGACAGCGCCGGATACCAGGAAGCCGAATGAGAAGGCGCCCGCCGTGATGCCGCGCTCCCACCCGAACTCATCGATGATCGGCGGAAAGAACAGCGAAAAGGCGGTGCGGGCGTTGACGCCGATCGCCATGGTGACGAACGTCACGGCGACGATGATCCAGCCGTAAAAGAAGGGAAGGCGCATCAGGTTCCGTATCTTGTGACTCCGGGGCGCGTCAATTGGCGCGGGCCTGAAGGCTCCTGGGATGCGCGCAAAGCGCAGCGTGCGACGCGCTCCGCCGCCAACCCGGCGGGTTGGGCACCTGCTGCAGCGAACGACGCGGGCGCAGCGACGCGCGACAAGGACACCGCAAATCAGCTTAATTGCGTAGGGTCCCCGTTCAGCCCTTCGGGCGCGTGCGGATCATGAAGGTCTCGTAGGAGTATTCCGCGACCTGCCACCAGAGATTCCCGTCGTTTCGAAACTCCATCTGCGAATCGTAGATCTTCTTGAAGTCAGGGTTGGACGCGGAAGTCTCCGCATTGACCTCGTTCGATGCCTTCA
>VAZH01000551.1 GCA_005884465.1 Alphaproteobacteria bacterium
CAGAGCCCCGTTGGCCACGAGGCGCTTGATTGCCTGCGGATTGCGGGCGTCATATCGCGCCTGAACATCCAAGTTGGCGTAGCCGCAGGCCATCGTGAGCAGCGATTTATAGGCCTTCGGCAAGGCATCCCACTTGTCCGAATTGATGAAGAAGTGCAGCGCCGTGCCGCCCTCCCACCAGCCGGGATAGTAGTAGTACTTGGCGATCTTGTAGAAGCCGAGCTTCTCATCGTCGTAAGGCCCGACCCATTCGGTGGCATCGATGGTGCCCTTTTCCAATGCCGGATAGATATCGCCGCCCGCGAT
>VAZH01000547.1:0-947 GCA_005884465.1 Alphaproteobacteria bacterium
CAGCAGGTTTGCTCGAGCGTACTGGAGGCCGCACGCGAATCCCGCGCCAGGGTGGAAGAACTGCAATACCCGATTGGAGAAGCTGTCGAGCGCTTCCGCTTTGGCGTGGCGTTGCATGTCGGGCGAATTCTGTATGGCAATATCGGCGGCGGCAACCGGCTCGACTTCACCTGCATCGGTCCCGCCATCAATCTTGCAGCAAGGCTGGAGAAATTTGCGGGACGCCTCAATCGCACGATCGTCGCATCGGAGCGATTTGCGGGGATATGCGCCGGGGGCTGGACCGATCTGGGCGAGTTTCCGATCGCCGGCTTTTCAAAGGCCGAGCGCGTCTACGGCCTGCAGGATGAAACGCCCGCGGCGTGAACCGGCAACACTTGATGACCTCTTGTTATTCCTCCGGCTCGGTGGTGAACAGCAGCGGATAGCCTTTGGCGCGGCCGGCATCGGTGGCGCGCGTCGCCTTGGTCTCGGCGACATCCTTGGTGAAGACTGCGACCACGCATACGCCGAGCCGGTGCGCGGTGATCATGACCTTGTGGGCCTGATCCTCGGTCATGCGGAATTCCGCCTTCAGCACCGTGACGACAAATTCTCGCGGGGTGAAGTCGTCGTTGATGAGGATGACCTTGTGCAGGCGCGGCCGTTCGGTCTTGGTCTTGACCCTGGTTTTCGGCTTGGTGATGGCGTCGATCATTCCGGCTAGCACCTCCTGACGTTTTTCTGACGTTTCGCCTGCACAAGGATACAATCTGCCGGCCTGCTGTGGAACCGGCTGTTTTGCGATGGCTTCATTGCAGCGGCGGCACCGCGCGCAGATAGGCAATGATGTCGACCAGATCGGCCTCCTTCAGTCCGGCATGGTAGCCACAGGCCATCGGCGCTCTTGAACCGAGAGGCGTCATGTTTCGGATCGGGATCAGAAGCCGATGCCCGAAAGCCTGAAG
>VAZH01000547.1:981-2564 GCA_005884465.1 Alphaproteobacteria bacterium
GAAGGACTGGCGCTCGTCGACCAAGCGCAAGGCGGAAGCTAATTCGCATTGAACGGCGGAGCGGGAGCCGAGGTGAAATTAAGGCGGTTTGATTAACTTGAATGTGTAGGACAAGCCCATGTTCCTGCTTTTCGAACGCCGGTTTGCGTGTCACCATCGCGCGATACGACGGGAGGGCCGCTATGCGCTGGTATGTCTCGATCGGGGCGGTGCTTGTCGCGGGGGTGATGGCCGGAGGTGACGTCGCGGGTATCGCCGCGCCGAGCCGCACGAATCATTTGGCGGACAAGGACGCTGCATCGTCGGTCGACCTCGAACTGGTGCTCGCTGTCGATGTCTCCTATTCGATGGACATGGACGAACTGGCGATCCAGCGCGAGGGCTACGCGCAGGCCATTATCTCCAAGGAATTTCTGCAGGCGCTGAAAACCGGCCCCACCGGCAAGATTGCGGTGACCTATTTCGAATGGGCGGCATCCAGTGACCAGAAGATCATCATTCCCTGGCGGGTGATCGACGGGCCGGAAACGGCGGATGCTGTGGCCAACGAAATCATGAAGACTCCGATCCGCCGGGCGTCACGCACGTCGATCTCCGGTGCGATCAATTTCGCGATGCCGCTGTTCGAGGAGAACCCCTATCACGGACTGCGGCGTGTCATCGACATTTCCGGCGACGGCCCCAACAATAACGGCGCGCCGGTGACCGGCGCGCGCGACGCGGCGCTGGAAAAGGGCATCACCATCAACGGCCTGCCGATCATGGTGAAGGAGCCGTCCTATTCGACGATGGACATCGACAATCTCGATCTCTACTACGAGGATTGCGTGATCGGAGGCCCCGGCTCCTTCGTGGTGGCGATCAAGGACCGCGAAAAGTTCAAGGAGGCGATCCGGACCAAGCTGTTGCTCGAAGTCGCCGACCGGACGCCCGAGCGCCGGGTGGTGCCGGTGGCCGAAAAGGAGCCACGCGTCTCCTGCCTGATCGGCGAGAAAATCTGGCAGGATCGGTGGGGGCGGTAACTCACACGACCGTGCCCCGGATGCTGCGCAGCGCGCCGCTCTTTTGCGGCGTGGTGCGCTGCTGATCCCGGGGGCCATGGGAGTTTGGGTCCCGGCTCTGCGGCGCACCGTGAAGAACGCTGCGCCGCGTCTGGGACACGTTATCTCTTGAACTTCGCCACCAACTCGACGTGCGGCGTGTGGCGGAATTGATCGACCGGCGTCACCCGCTCGAGTTTGTAGCCGCCGTCGACCAGAATCCGCGCGTCGCGGGCAAAGGTCGCGACGTTGCACGACACCGCAACCACCACAGCAATCTTGCCGGCCGCGAGCTGAACGACTTGCGCCTGCGCGCCCTGCCGCGGCGGATCGAACACGACGGTATCGTAGTCGCGCAGCTCCTGCGGCATCAGCGGACGCCGGAACAGATCGCGTGCCTCGGCCTTGATCGGTTTCAGTCCGGGCGTCGATGTCGCCGCCTTCTGCAGCGCCGCTACCGCGCCCGTATCGCTGTCGAATGCCGAAACCCGCGATTTTGCCGCAAGCCGCAGCGCGAACGGTCCGACCCCACAGAACAAATCG
>VAZH01000548.1 GCA_005884465.1 Alphaproteobacteria bacterium
AAGCGCGGATTGGTTTCCAGCCGGTCGATGGTGAAGGTCACCGGCGACAGCGGCCGGAAGGCCTGCTCGGCATCGGTCAGCACGACCTCGACCAGCCGCTTGACGAGGTTGGTTTCGATTGTGGTGTAGGGCCGGCCTTCGATGCGCAGCGACGTCTGGCCGCGGCGGCCGCCGAGCAGAACGTCGATCATCGAATAGATCAGGCTGGAATCCACCGTCGCCAGGCCGAAATTTTCCCATTCCTCGGCCTTGAACACGCACAGCACGGCGGGCAAGGGAATCGAATTCATGTAGTCGCCGAATCGCACCGAGGTGATGCGATCGAGCGACACTTCGACGTTGTCGGAGGTGAAGTTGCGCAAGGAGGTGGTCATCAGCCGCACCAGCCGGTCGAACACGATTTCGAGCATCGGCAGGCGCTCGTAGGACACCATCGCCGAATCGATGATCGCGCGAATGCCGGAATGTTCGTCGAGATTGACGTCGCCGGCGGAAAAACCGAGCAGGTTGTCGATTTCCTCCTGCGACAGCACCCGCTCGCCGCCGCCGTTCTTGCCGCCGTCGAAGTCGCGGCCGCCGTCTTCGACCATGGCCGCCCATTGCAGCGCCATGGTGCCGGAGAGTTCGTTGGCGGCAGCCGCTTGCGCAGCCTGCGCCGGATCCTCGGAATCCAGCGAGGCTTCCCATTGCGCTGCGATGGCATCCTGGTCGACTGAATCGTTGCCAGCCATGATCTTTAGATCCGCCCCGTCACTGAATGACGATTTCCTTGAACAGCACCGCGTTGACCTGGCTTGGCGAGATCACGGTATTGACGCGCCGGGTCAGTTCCTCCTTGAGCCGAAACAGGCCCGCGGAGCCGTTGAGATCGCTCACCCGCAGCTCGCGCAGGTAAGTCTGAAAAATATCGGTGAGTCGCGGCATCGTCGGCTTGATGGCCTCGAGCTGCCTCTCCTCCTTGACCTCGAGCACGATCTTGACCTTGAGATATTGCACGCGCTCGCCGGGCGAACCGCTCAGGTTGACCAGCATGTCCGGCACCTCGAGGAATACCGGCGGTTTCGCCGGCGCTGCGTCGGCGTGCATCTCGTCGCCGGCATGGCGGAAGAACAGAAACCAGGTCGCCGCAACGACGACCACCATGAGCAGCACGGCCGCGGCCGCGATCATCAGCTTGAGCTTGAGCTTGCCCTTTGGCGCCGCGACTTCCGCAGCATCCGCGGCGTTGCCCTCTGCCTGTTCGTTGTCTGCCATCGCCCCGCGCCCGGTTTTCGAAAAATCAAATCGAAGCCGCCAGGCGGGTAGGTGACGCGATACAGGCCGCCGGCGCATACGCGCTTCTCGTGATTGTGACGCTACGGGCACAATGGTTAATGGAATCTTTCTTTTATCCTTCAACTAGGAAAAAGTTGCCGGGCAAACATGGTCAACAAGACCTTATTGCCGCCCCGGCCAGCCCAGCGCGAAACATCTAACTGCTTCCAAAACCGATATTTTCCGAACTGGCACGGCTTTCGCTCTGACTGAAGCGAACCGCGGCTTGGGAGAGCCTTGGCGGTTCGAAGGATCCGCAAGACGAGCCTGGGAGGGCTTTGGCTTCGCGGCTCATCGAAGGGGAGAACCACCGATGGAGAATACGCTTCTCGTCGGACTTTCGCGGCAGATGGTGCTGGAGCGGCAGATGGACGTCGTCGCCAACAACGTCGCGAACGTCAACACCAACGGCTACAAGGCCGACCGGTCGATGTTCCAGGAATATCTCGCCTCGGGCGCGCACGAAGACAACTTTTTGGCGAGCGACCGCCGCGTCAGCTACGTCCAGGACCGCGCCACCTTCCACGATTTTTCCCAAGGCGCGGCCGAGGAGACCAAAAATCCGCTCGACGTCGCGATCAACGGCGGCGGCTTTCTGGTGGTGCAGACGCCGGCCGGCGAACGCTACACCCGCGACGGGGCCTTGCAGATCAACAATCAGGGACAGCTGGTGACGGCCGGCGGCAATCCGGTGCTCGGCAACTCTGGCCCGATCGTATTCCAGCCGACCGACAAGCAGGTCAGCATTGCCTCCGACGGCAACATCACCGTGCTCGAAGGCACCAGCCGGATCGACTCGG
>VAZH01000559.1 GCA_005884465.1 Alphaproteobacteria bacterium
ACCTTGCCGTTGACGGCGGCTTCGGTGAGCACGCGGGTGGTCTCTTGGAACGAGGCCGCCGAGAAAAACGAGCGGGTCTGCAAGCTCGCCTTGGTAATGCCGAGCAGCACCGGCGTTCCCGTGGCTGGTTTCTTGCCCTCTTCCTTGGCCTTGGCGTTGACCTGGTCGAACTCGATCTTGTCGATCTGTTCGCCCGGGATCATGTCGGTATCGCCCTGGTCGGTGATCTCCACCTTCTGCAGCATCTGACGGACAATCACTTCGATGTGCTTGTCGTTGATCAGCACGCCCTGCAGCCGGTAGACCTCCTGGATTTCGTTGACCAGATAGGCAGCGAGTTCCTCGATGCCCTTGATCGCCAGAATGTCGTGCGGCGCCGGATTGCCCTCGACGATGAAGTCGCCTTTTTCGACGATGTCGCCGTCCTGCAGATGGATGTGCTTGCCCTTCGGGATCAGGTACTCGCGGGTCTCCTCGTTCTTGTCCATCGGCTCGATCGAGATGCGGCGCTTGTTCTTGTAGTCGCGGCCGAAGCGGATGGTGCCCGCGATTTCCGCGATAATCGCCGCGTCCTTCGGCTTGCGAGCCTCGAACAGTTCCGCAACCCGCGGCAGACCGCCGGTGATGTCGCGGGTCTTGGCGCTCTCGGTGGAGATACGCGCGAGGATGTCGCCGGTCTTGACCTTGGCGCCGACATCGACCGACAGAATGGCGTCAACCGAAAGCATGTAGCGGGCCTCGCCGCCACGCGGCAGCTTGAGGACCTTGCCATCCTTGCCCTTGATAACGATCGCCGGACGCAAATCCGCTCCGCCGCGCGACGTGCGCCAGTCGATGACGACGCGCTTGGCGATACCGGTGGATTCGTCGAGCGTCTCCGAGATCGACTGTCCCTCGACCAGGTCCTCGAACCCGATGGTGCCCTCGACTTCGGTCAGAACCGGCCGGGTGTAGGGATCCCATTCGGCGATGCGCTGGCCGCGCTTGACCATATCGCCTTCGTCGACCCGCATCCGCGCGCCGTACTGAATGCGATGGGTCGCCCGCTCGGTGCCGTCGGCATCGGTCACCGCTACCACCATGTTACGCACCATGGCAATCAGATGGCCTTCGCCGTTCTTGGCGATCGCCTTGTTCTTGATCGTCACCTTGCCGTCGAAGTTCGACTCGATGAACGACTGCTCGTTGATCTGCGCCGCGCCACCGATGTGGAAGGTCCGCATCGTCAACTGGGTGCCGGGTTCGCCGATCGACTGGGCGGCGATGACGCCGACCGCTTCACCATGGTTGACCGGCGTGCCGCGGGCGAGATCGCGGCCATAGCACTTGCCGCAGATGCCGTTGACGAGTTCGCAGGTCAGTGCCGAGCGGATCTTCACTTCCTGGATGCCGGCCTGCTGAATGGCCTCGACATGGCTCTCTTCCATCAGCGTGCCGCGCTTGACCACGACCTTGTTGGTCGCGGGATCGCGCAGATCCTCGCCGGCGGTGCGGCCGAGAATGCGAGACGCCAGCGACGCAACCACGGTGCCGGCATCGATGATGGCGCGCATCTTGATGCCGAGCTTGGTGCCGCAGTCATCGGCGGTGATGATGCAGTCCTGCGCCACGTCGACCAGGCGACGCGTCAGGTATCCGGAGTTTGCCGTCTTCAACGCGGTATCCGCGAGGCCCTTGCGGGCGCCGTGGGTCGAGTTGAAGTATTCCAGCACCGACAGGCCTTCCTTGAAGTTGGAAATGATCGGCGTCTCGATGATCTCGCCCGACGGCTTCGCCATCAGGCCGCGCATGCCGGCAAGCTGACGCATCTGATCCTGCGAGCCGCGGGCGCCGGAGTTCGACATCATGAAGATCGAGTTGATCTGGGCCTCGCCGCCTTTCGGATTCTTCTTAACGGCGGAGATCTCCGTCATCATGTCTTCGGAGATCTTCTTGGTGCACTTCGACCAGGCGTCCACGACCTTGTTGTACTTCTCGCCGTGGGTGATCAGGCCGTCATTGTACTGCTGCTCGAATTCCTTGGCCAGCGTACGGGTTTCCTCGACGATCTTCCACTTCGATGCCGGCACCACCATGTCGTCCTTGCCGAACGAAATGCCGGCCTTGAACGCATTGTAGAAGCCGAGCGCCATGATGCGGTCGCAGAAGATCACCGTCTCCTTCTGGCCGCAGTGGCGATAGACCTGATCGATAACGCCGGAGATTTCCTTCTTGGTCATCAGCTTGTTGATGACGTCGAGCTGCATCTTCGGCGATTTCGGCAGCACCTGGCCGAGCATGGCGCGGCCCGCCGTGGTCTCGTACCAGCGGGTGACCGGCTTGCCGGCCTCGTCGATGCCCTGCCAGCGATATTTGATCTTGGTGTGGAGGTGGATGACCTTGGAGTGCAGGGCATGCTCGATCTCGGCCATTTCGCCGTAGAGCTTGCCCTCGCCCGGCAGGCCTTCACGCAACACCGACAGATAATACAGGCCGAGCACGATGTCCTGCGACGGCACGATGATCGGCTGACCATTGGCCGGATGCAGGATGTTGTTGGTCGACATCATCAGCACGCGCGCTTCCAGCTGCGCTTCCAGCGACAGCGGGACGTGCACCGCCAT
>VAZH01000560.1 GCA_005884465.1 Alphaproteobacteria bacterium
CTCGTCGGTGAGCTGCGCGAAAGATTCCTTGTTGAGATCGACGCCCGAACTCCAGAAAATCTGCTTGAAATATTCCCAGACCGGCAGCGTGTTCGGGTCATGCGCGGCGATGCGCCTGATCCGGGGACTGACGGTGAAGGCGACCTCGACCTGCTCGTCGACCGAAGCCTCATAGCCGCAGGCGCATAGCCCGCAATGATAGTCGTCGGGACGCAGCGACTTCAGCGTAGAGTGGGCATCCAGCACGCCGCCGCAGCCAGGGCACAGCACGTTCCAGGTGAGATCGAACAGCCCCAGCCGCGACGCATGGAGGAAGCCGGAAATCGCCCGCTCTTCGTCGAGCCCGGTGCGCTTCGAAAAATCCAGCACGTTGATACGGTTGAGTTCGTGGTCCTCGCCCTCATCGATCAGCCGCGCAATGGCGTCGGCGACCGCGGGGTCGGCGGTCTGCTTCAGTACCGAAATCTGGGCCTGGATTTCGCTCATACAGAGAGACTAGATGGGATCGCAGAAGCGTCCATGCAATGCCCCGTCAGCGGGGCCTGATCATAAACATTGGGGAGCGGTCGGGCTGCGTCGTCACCACGCCGATGGGGATTACAGGCTCCTGGTCAAGAAGCTCGACGCGGAATGCGCCGATCATCCTGGCCAGCGCCAATGTGGCTTCCACCAGCGCAAAATGCGCGCCGATGCAGACCCGCGCGCCGACGCCGAACGGCAGATAGGCGAAGCGATCGGGCGGCGGCGATGGCGGCATGAAGCGAGACGGGATGAAGGCGTTCGGATCGCGCCAGAGCTTTTCATGCCGATGTAACAGCCACGGCGCGATCAGGATCACGTCCTTGTTCTTGACCGGCAGGCCCGCGATGGTGTCGGGCGCGGCGGCGGCGCGGGCGATCAAAAAGGCCGGCGGGTAGAGCCGCATGGTTTCGTCGACCACGGCGCGGGTGAATTTCAAGCGCTCGATATCGGGCGCGCCGTTCACGGTTAAGCCCTGTACCTCGGCGGCCAGTTGGTCCTGGGTAACTGGGTCGAGCGCCAGCAGATAAAGCGACCAGAACAGTGCGGTGGCGGTGGTCTCGTGACCGGCTAGGATCATGGTCGCGACCTGGTCGCCGAGCTGTTCGTCGCTGAAGGCTTCACCGGTCTCGGGATCGCGCGCGGCGCCCATCAGATCGAACAGGTCGCGCGGCGGCGCGCCTTCGTTCTTGCCGGCCGCACGGCGCTCCGCCATCAGCATGGCGACGAAACCCGTCCATCGCTTGCGGAAGCGTGCGCGGGAAAAATCCTGCGGGCTTGGCCAGCTCAGCGGCAACAGCAGATCGAGAAAATGCGGCCGCGCCAGCCGCTCGCCATATTCCATCACGAAGTCGCGCAACGCCGCGCCGTGACGCTCCATCCCGAACGAGAACATGGTGCGCCCGGCGATCTCGAGCGTCATCCGCTGCATCACCTCGCGCAAATCGACCGGCCCGCCGCTGGCGCCCTTTAGCTTGGCGATCGTTTCATCGGTTACCGCGATCATGGGCGGAACCAGCGATGCCACCGCACGCGGCGTAAAAGCCGGCGCCAGTGTCCTGCGCTGGTGCTTCCAGGCACGGCCCTCCGCGATCAAAAGGCCTTCACCAAGCATCGGGCGCAACACCCGGATGCCGGCGGGCGTTCGCGTGTAGTTCTCGTAATTATCGACCAGCACATGCCGGATCGCATCGGGTGTGTTGAGAATAAAGCTGGAGCGACCGAAGAAGCGGCCCTGGATGATATCCTCTTCGTAGGCGCGCTGGCCCCAGGTGCCGATCGGGCTCACCCGCATCGCCGCCATCCGCCCGATCGCGGTCATGGTGTCCGGCGCGCGCGGCGGGCTGGGCGGCACCAGCGGCCGACGCGCGACCGTTATGTCGTAGGCTTCAGCTATGCTCACTTACAGCCTCGCACGCGCCTCCGGGATATCCGGGACTGATTTCCTTTATCAGCTCTCCAATCCAGGCGCCATGAAGGCGGCGGGATTTGAGGAGACGGCTAGCAGGTCAACTCTGCGATCGCAATTCTGTTTTCCGACGCCGGCCAGGCGCGCGCGACGATCCGCTCCTGATTGAACAGCGCCACCACCGGACGACCCACCTCGCCGGCGGAAAGCCGCAACGTCGTCAGCGAATCGGTCGGCACGCCGGGCTTTACATCGGTCGGCTCCTTGCCGTCGAGCAGCACGACGTCGCGGGGAAGACCAAAATATCCCCGCGGCCGCGACATCAGGATCACAGCGCCTGCTCCCGCGTCGGCAGCTCCCAACGGGCGCGCGGCGCGCAGATGCACGATATCGGACGAGCGCGGAAACGGCGAACGATAGAAATGCGTGGTGGTCGAACCCGCTGACGTCAGCACCATCTCGAGAAACCAGGAGGGATCGACCTGCGCCGGACCCCAGCGTCCGTCTGAGCCGGTTTGCGAGGTGTGGATCGCCCCGCCGATGCGCTCGCCGGTATCGGGAGACACGCGGTAGATTTCCACCGCTGCGCCCGTCACCGGACGATTGGTTTGCACGCCGCCGGGCGTGCCTGTTACCAGCCCGCTCAGTTTGACTGCCGCCTCCGGCGTAATCGCGATCCGGTTCGGCTCGCGGCCGGCGATGAATTTATAGATCTCGCGGAACGCGCGCGGATGATACGCCGTCTCGCGATGGTCGACCGCGCCAAGCACGAGATTAGTCGCGCCCTTCAGCGCCGGTCCTTCTGCCGTGATGCCGGTGGGCGTGCCCGGCTTGCCGACAAAACGGCCGTCGGCTTGCGCATATTTGTCGATGCCGTCGCTACGCAACGTCAGGAACGCCGTCCCTGGCGTCACTTCGCTTTCCCCCTCATTAAGCCCGCGCAGGAAGGGGCCGCGACCGTTGAACTCGTTGCCGAGGCCTTCGTCCCAATCGAAGACGCCGTGGTTGGGCGAGCCGCACAGCACGG
>VAZH01000561.1 GCA_005884465.1 Alphaproteobacteria bacterium
AGCCGACCTTTTCGACGACGCCGTTGCCGGAGGCGAAAATCGGTGTGCCGTAGGGCGTGGCCCAGTCGACGCCAGTGTGCATCTTGACGTAGCCGAGGATGGGATGGCGGCGTCCGCCGAAACCCGAGCGCATGATCGCGTTGTTGACGGGCTTGCGCACCAGGAACTTCTTCGCGCTCTTGCCGGTCTCGTCGTAGAAATCGACCACCGAATCATCGGGAGTCTGGAACTTATAGTATTTCTTGGTCTCGCCGCCGACGGTGAGCGAGGCGAACAGCACTTCGGCTTTCTCGGTGGCGGCGGTGGTCTCGTCGTCGCCGGCGAAGAACACGTCGAAGGAGTCGCCGGGCTGTACCTTGCGCTGGAAGTCGACGTCGTAGGAGTAGATGCGGACCATGTCCTCGATGACGCTCGGCGGCACCTTGTTGCGCAGCGCGGTCTCGTAAATGCTTTGATAGAGCCGCACGCCGGTGCCGTCGTCATCGTCGTCATCGCTGTTGTCGGCGGTCTCGGTGACGGTGTTCATGCTTTGCACGTCGACGGCGACGTATTTGCCGAGATCGGACAGCGCGGCGACCGCCTCGATGTTGGAATCGTTGGCGACGATCACCCGGTAGGGCTGCAGCCGCTGGCCCGGACCCGGGGTGGCGGGCGCCATCAGGATCCGTAGTTTCTGGCCTTCCTTCAGGCCGCCGTCGCGGCCGCGGGCACCGAGCGTGGTGGCGATGGATTTCGCCTCTTCCGGCGTGGCGCCCTGCTCGCGCAGGATCGAGATGACGCTATCGCCCTTCCTGACCACGTGAACGCGTTCGTTGGTCGGATTGCCTCCAGTGACCTGATCTTTCGTCTTCGGCAGCAGCGTGACGTTTTCCGGCACCACCCGGGTTTCAAAGCCGGCATAGGGATCGGCGGCGGCGCCCTCGGTAGCGTAGGCCAATTTAAGGTCGGGCGACGAGCCGGTGGCGTCCGCCGTCGCATTGGCGAGGGCATAACGGACACCGCTGCCGCCGCGCCAGTTCGAGGCATCGCGCACCCGCATCAGTATCTCGTCGAGCGCGACCACGGCGGCGAGCTTCGCCTTCGGCAGGATCGGCGCAAGATCCTTGGTGACGAACGAAACCTCGGCATCCGGTTCGACCGCGTCGGCGTTATTCGGATCGTCGGAGGCCGCGGCGACGGTGGAGCCGACATCGCTCAGCATGCGCTGCGCGTTGAACGGCGGGATCTTGGCGCTGAGATCGCTGGTCGTCATCGACAGGTTGCCCGAGATGCGGATATATGGCCGCACCCGCATCACGTCGCGGTTGCCGACACGGCTGACCGTGGAGACCCGCACCACATTCCGCGCGGCGGTGGATTCCCCGGGCGGTGGCAGGCGATCGCTCTTGTGCAGGCTGGCGCTGCGGTCGTTCACGCCGAACGCGCCGCGCAGCGCGCCCTCGACGCGTTCCGGAACCTTGGCAAAGGTCATTTCACCGTCGAGGGAAGTGAAAACGGCGCCGCCGATGAGGGCCGCGCCGCACAGACCAGTCAGGATGGTACCACTAAACCACTGCACGGAGACGCGGCGGCGATCGATCACCGCGGCTTCGGAACCATCGACGGAAAGCGGCGGCTCGTGACCAAGATCTATGATCCCGGTCTCGCGTCCATAGCCGCCCCCGCGTGACGTCCGTTGGTTCAACCCGCCGTCCCCCCACATTCCATCAACATTCGACGGGACCTTTGCTCGCCCCTGGCCCGGGTTCTCCCTCGCAAGGGTTGATTCGGGTACCGGGCACGCCCCGAGGGTGTTCGGGAACCAAAGGCCAAAAAACCGGCCGGAATCACGAACAACAATGGTGCGAAGATCTCTCGATGTTTTCTCGGCCGCAAGGAACAGGCGATGGGTTCATGGATGATCGCCGGCCCCTCAAATAGATCAATCTCCGGCAGCCCCCACTGGCATCCGGCGATTCAATACCTATCCTACGTCAGAACGTCGCAGGATTGTGGCTCAAGTACGGCGCGAAGTGCCGAAAAATCGAGACTTCCTCGCAGTACAGATTCCATGGGTGGTGCGACGATTTGTTGACGACAACCGTTGACAATGCCGATTGCGCGGGCTTATAAACCGCCCACTGAGCGCGGCGCTGTCTTGGCCCTTGGCCAAGGCATGTTTTCGTGCCCGTGAAGCTCCTCACTAGGATGAGTGAATCAACAGCCGATAACCATCGGTTGTCATTTGCCGTCGAATGAGGTCTTCGGAAGGCTTCCCGACGAGGGCGAGCTCCAGAGATGGAACTTTCCTGGCGATGGGGATGGGGGTTTTCGGACCCTGGGCTGTTTGACAAGTGAAGATGAAGAAAGAGAAACGTGGACGGCGGGGTCCTTGCGAGTCTCGATTACTTGAAGATTTCGGTCTTCGGGTATTGAGGCTGGACGAAAGACTTCGGCGGTACACGTTTACATAGGTTACACCATCGTTGTTCGCGATGTGAATCGCGTTCAATAAATATGGTGGGACCTCGTCAAACGTTGTGATCAGCCGGTTTAAAGTTTCAAGTCCAACTTGAGAGTTTGATCCTGGCTCAGAGCGAGCGCTGGCGGCAGGCTTAACACATGCAAGTCGAGCGGGCGTAGCAATACGTCAGCGGCAGACGGGTGAGTAACGCGTGGGAACGTACCTTTTGGTTCGGAACAACCCAGGGAAACTTGGGCTAATACCGGATAAGCCCTTACGGGGAAAGATTTA
>VAZH01000545.1 GCA_005884465.1 Alphaproteobacteria bacterium
CATGCCGGATTCGAGTTCCGCGACCGGTGCTTCGCCCGCGGCATCTGCCCGTGCGTCAGGACCTTGCGCATCGTGATCGTGGTGAGGATCGTGATCGTGGTGATCGTGCGAATGATCATGATCGTGACCATGCGTCTCGTGATCATGCGCATCATGGTCGTGATGAGCCGTATCCTCATGATGCTCATCATGATGTTCAGCGTCGTGCGGATGCACTTCGCCGGCATACGCGCCTTCGTGCTGATGCGCCTCGCCTTCATAGGGCTGGGCCGCCTGTGAGGGATCCTGGCCGGCGTTCTCGACGACGCTGCTCTGGACACGGTCGCCATGGCCGCGCCGGCGCGCATTGCGGTGGCGCGAGCGGCCACGGTGGCGGTTAGAGGAGCGGTTCTCGCTCTCTTCCTCGGCCTCGCGATGGGCGCGTTCGTCGGCCTCGATCAGCGCCTGACGGTCGGCGACCGGGATCTGATAATAGTCCGGATGGATTTCGCTGAAGGCCAGGAAGCCGTGGCGGTTGCCGCCATATTCGATGAACGCCGCCTGCAGCGATGGCTCTACGCGCGTGACCTTGGCGAGATAGATATTGCCACGCAGTTGCTTGCGCTGGGCGGTCTCGAAATCAAACTCTTCGACGCGATTGCCGCGGACCACAACGACCCGGGTCTCTTCCGGGTGGGTGGCGTCGATCAACATCTTGTTGGGCATTTTGGAACTCTTGACGGCGGCGGGCGCGGTGCATGGCGCGCGCAAATTGCGCGGCCCGGTGACGCGACGGTCCACCTGATTCGGGGGTGAGGGGAAGGCCAAAACGCACTTCTTGGCGCCGCGCCGAACGGGGAGCCACCAGAGCGAGGCGACGTGCGAAGCTTTCGCCTCGCGTCGGCGCGATCGTTCCGTGGATCCTGGTCGGCAATACAGTCTGGCGCATCAAGCGTCGGCCCGTCTAAACATGTTGGCGGAAAGGATACCGCCGCATCTATCGCTGAAGGCCCGGTGCGGCGCCTAAACGCCCGCCGGCCATCGCATATCGGACCGTTTTGGGTCCGGATAATCAGTTTTGCCGTGTCTTAAACCGTCCCTGGAAAAGGTACCTGGGACCGGACGCCGCTCGGGCTCGAAACCGCCACTCCGTGTCAGCCGCGCGCGGCGCTGGCTGTGGAGGGATCGGGAAAGACGCAGGTTCCTCCGGCTTCGAAGGTTCCGGCGCTGCACCGGGAGGCTGAACGCGACACAACCGGGAGTATTAGCCGTCAGCACCTCGTACATACGTGGATTGGGGGCTGCGTGCAAG
>VAZH01000546.1 GCA_005884465.1 Alphaproteobacteria bacterium
GCGGTCCAGTTTCGGGCCTTTGCCCTGGCGGACCCCTATCGCGTGGTCGTCGATCTTCCTCAGGTCAGTTTCCAGCTTCCGACCGGAGTCGGCGTCGCAGGGCGGGGATTGGTCAAGGCCTTCCGCTACGGTCTCGTCATGCCGGGTGGATCGCGGATCGTGTTCGACCTGACCGGGCCTGCCAGGATCGCCAAATCCTATGTGCTGGAGGCGGCCAACGGCCAGCCGCCGCGGCTGGTGCTCGAATTCGAAGAGGTGGACCGCACTGCCTTTGTCCAGTCGCTGGCGCCCGAAAGCCGCCCCGAGCTACGGCCGGCGATCGCCGAGGCCAACGCCGCCGTTGCGCGGGTGGACGCGCCAGTCGCACCTCCGTCGCCGCCGGACAAAAGGCCGGTGATCGTGATCGATCCCGGTCATGGCGGCGTCGACAACGGCACCCAGGCCGGCGGCGGCGACATCATGGAAAAGAATCTGGTGCTGGGCTTTGGCCTGGCGCTGCGCGATCGGATCGAGAAGTCGGGCAAGTATCGCGTCGTCATGACCCGGACCGACGACACCTTCATTCCGCTCGGCGACCGCGTGAAGGTCGCGCGCAGCGAGTCGGCGGCACTGTTCGTCTCGATTCACGCCGACGCCTTGAAGCGCGGCGAGGGCGACGCCCAGGGCGCCACCATCTACACGCTGTCGGATAAAGCCTCCGATTCCGAGGCCGAACGGCTGGCAGATGCCGAAAACAAATCCGACGCGATCGGCGGGGTCAACCTCACCGACGAGCCGACCGAAGTCGCCGACATCCTGATCGATCTGGTGCAGCGGGAGACCAAGACCTTCTCAAACCGGTTCGCGCGGATGCTGATGGGCGAAATGAAGAGCACGGTGCGGATGCACAAGCATCCGCTGAAATCGGCCGGTTTCCGAGTCCTGAAGGCCCCCGACGTGCCCTCGGTCCTGGTCGAGCTCGGCTACGTCTCGAACAAGGGCGACCTC
>VAZH01000014.1 GCA_005884465.1 Alphaproteobacteria bacterium
CGCTTCATGTAGGAGTGGCCGGTCTTCCAGTAGGTGGCTTTCGCTCCGTGCTTTTGCAGCACCGGATCGGTGAGAAACAGCCCGGTCGATTTGACGTCGACCACGAACTGCGCGTTTTGGTGGATCGCCGACATGTCGCGCGCCAGCATGACGCCGACCTTGTCGGCAAAAATCTCCTCGCCGGTATTGTCGACCACGCCGCAGCGGTCGCCGTCGCCATCGAAGCCGAGACCGACGTCGGCCCTGTGCTCAAGCACTGCGTCGCGCATGGCGTGCAGCATTTCCATGTCTTCGGGATTGGGATTGTATTTCGGGAAGGTGTAGTCGAGCTCGGTGTCGAGCGGCACCACCTCGCAGCCGATCGCCTCCAACACCTGCGGCGCGAACGCCCCCGCCGTGCCGTTGCCGCAGGCGACCACGACTTTGAGCTTGCGCTTCACCTTCGGGCGATTGGTCAGGTCGGCGATGTAGCGCGCCGGAAAATTCTCGTGAAATTGATACGAACCGCCGACCTTGTTCTTGAAGTCGGCATTGAGCACGATCTCTTTCAAGCGGCTCATCTCGTCGGGACCGAAGGTGAGCGGCCGGTTGGCGCCCATCTTGACACCGGTCCAGCCATTGTCGTTATGCGATGCCGTCACCATCGCAACGCAGGGCACGTCGAGATCGAATTGCGCGAAATACGCCATCGGGGTCATGCACAGGCCGATGTCGTGAACCTTGCAGCCCGCGGCCTGCAACCCTGAAATCAGGGCGTATTTGATCGAGGCCGAATAGCCGCGGAAGTCATGCCCGGTGACGACCTCCTGTTTGGCGCCGAGTTCTGCAATCAGTGCCCCTAGTCCCATGCCCAGCGCCTGAATGCCCATCAGGTTGATTTCCTTGCCGAACAGCCAGCGGGCGTCGTATTCGCGAAAGCCCGTCGCCTTCACCATCGGTTCGGATTCGTAAGGATAGGTATTCGGAACCAGCACGGATTTCGGCTTCGGAAACATTTATGACGGCCTCGGCGAGGAACGCTGAAAAGGAAACCACAGCAGGCATAGCCAATGCGCAGCCGCTGCGGAAGCCGGGACAGACGTTTCGTGGCGATGAATTGCGGCATATTTTGAAGGCCGCGACAATCATCGTGATCGGCGGCGAAAGCGGACGATCCAGTATTCCGGTGAACAATCCCGTATTTTACCAAGGCACGGCGTACTGGATGCCCCGCAGGAGCCTGCCATCGGGCTCGCCGAAGACGAGACCCGTTGGCGGGGCATGACACCGATCTACTGCTCCAGAACCATCTTGCCGTTGGCGTATTCGAAGCGCTTCAGCCTCGACAGAAACGACAGCCCGAGCAGGTTCTCCGACAGCGCTTCATCCGGCAGCACCATGGCATCGACGTCGCGCACCACCAGGCCGCCAATATCGACCATCGCGAGCCGCGTGCGCGCCGCCCTGACCTTGCCGTTGGCGGTCGTGACCGTGGCATTGTAATCGCCGCTGGAGGGACGTAAGCCGAACCGCGCCGCCGAGCTTTCGTTCAGCGCGACCACCGATGCGCCGGTATCGACCATGAAGCCGATGCGCTGACCGTCGATCCGCCCCTCGGTCTGGAAATGGCCGCGGGCATCGCGCGGGATGCTGAGGCTGCGAGCAGCGGTCTGCGTCGATGTCTCGACGGCCGCGACTTTCAGGGACGCGGAATTTGCCCGCGCCGGCGCCAGCGTCATCCTGTCCGCCATCTGTGCCATGATGGTGCCAAGGCCGACCATGAACCCGGCAAGAATCACTATGTTACGCATCACGCCAAACCGGATCAGAGGAGCCGCAATATCACCACGTCAGCCGCAAAACCGCGACCGGTGGCGGCGGCGAAGATGGCCATTTTGGCGAAAAGGATGACCGAAGTGTTAACGCGCGCAAGTTGGCGGCTGTTACCGGGGCGCCGAAGCCGAAACACCCGGCGTTCCTCGCTCGATGTATCGCTGCAAATCCTCAACCGCGGGCACCACGACGGAACAGCCCGCATCGATCAGCGATGATCTGGGATGGCCTCCCGTGAGCGTCCCCCACGCGGTCGCACCGGCACGCCGCGCGGCCTGAGCATCGAATGGGGTATCCCCGATCATGGTGGCTGACGCCGCCGATATGCCACCGAGATGACCGAGCGCCAGTTCAATCAGGGCCGGGTCTGGCTTGCCTTTTGAGACCTCATCGCCACAGGCGACGGCGTCGATCATATCGTCGACATTCATCAGGCCGCGATAACGTTTCAATTCGTCGCTTTGACAATCGGTGGCGAGTGCGATGCGGGCACCGAGCGCTTTGATCGCGGTGAACACCGCGCGCACGCCGGGAAACGCCCGCACCCGCGGCAGATGGACCGCACGATAGCGCTCGCCTTCTGCGGTCAAGATTTTTTTTCGTGCGCTTTCGTCGAGGCTGGGCACGAGCGTCGCCAGCATTTCGTCGCCATCCATCCCGGACAATCGCTGCAACGAAACCATCGGCACCGGCACGCCAAAGCTGGCGAGCGTCTCATGCCAGCATTGCAGGGTTTGCGGCGCGCAATCGACCAAGGTGCCTTCGACGTCAAAGATATAGGCGGCGCTCAATCCACACTCCAAATGGTTCCGGAAGGGGAACGCGCCGCCCATCAAAGAGTTCATCCACCCGACATATTTTTGTCATCGCCAATTCATGGACGGTCTGGGCGATGGCGCTGGTCTCGCGAACAGGATGATCCATTTTGGATTTGGGCCGAAAAATAAAAATGGCGATGGATGAAACGCGCCTGCTGATTCTGGGATCGCAGGTGCTGTTCGGATTCCTGTTTCAAGGCGTGTTCCAGAATGGCTTCGATTCGCTTTCGTCGGTCTCGAAAAATCTGGTCTGCGCCGCGCTGGCATTGATGATGCTGTCGATCGGATGCCTGATTGCGCCTTCGATGCAGCATCGTATCGTTGAGGCCGGTGAGGCGACCCCGCGTCTGGAGCACGCGACGACTGTCCTTGCCGGATGGGCCTTGTTGCCGTTCATCGCGAGCCTGGGCCTTGGGCTATTTATCGTGTTTGAGCGCATCTTTGGCAGGATCACCGGCGTCGCGGTCGGCGTCGCCAGCGCCGCATTGGCAGGATTCTTCTGGTTCGGCCTCGCCTGGCTGATCAGAGAACGAAGGAGACGGACCATGACCGAACAATCCGGCCGGACGCCGCTTTCGACGAAAGTCGAGCAAATGCTGACCGAGGCCCGGATCATCATTCCCGGCTGTCAGGCACTGTTGGGATTTCAACTCGTTGCGATGATGACCCAGGCATTCGACGAATTGCCGCAGGATGCCAAAATCATGCACGCCGCCGGACTGTGCTGTGTCACGATCGCAATGATCCTGCTGATGACGCCCGCGGCGCTGCATCGGCTGTCATTCGGCGGCAACGATTCAGAGCGGTTCCTGCGTCTCGGTTCAGCTTTCGTCATCGCGGGACCGCTGCCGCTCGCGCTCGGCATTGCCGCCGATGTCTATGTGGTGTTTCTCAAAATCAACCACTCCGCGACCTTCACCGTGTTGGCGAGCTCGGTGCTGCTGCTGGCGATGCTGGCATTATGGTATTTCTATCCGGTCTGGCTGCGCGCTTCGGGGGTGAAAAGCTGACGGCTCGAGCGTCACGTTCCCCGCGGCTTGACGCGCCGGGTCGGCATCGCGCTCGCCGGATCCTCCGGCCAGGGGTGTCGCGGATAACGCCCGCGCAGATCGGAGCGGACCGCCGCATAACTGCCGCGCCAAAAACCCGGCAGGTCGCGCGTCACCTGTACCGGCCGGTGCGCCGGCGACAGGAGCTCCAGCACCAGCGGCACCGCGCCCTTGGCAATCGACGGATGGGTATTGAGCCCGAACAATTCCTGCAAGCGGACAGCGATCGTTGGCCCCTGCTCGGCCTCGTAGTCGATTGCGAGCATAGTGCCGGTCGGCGCCTCGAAATGCGTCGGCGCTTCGCGCTCGAGCCGCGCCCGCAATTCCCAGGGTAATAGGGTCATCAGCGCGTTCGATAGATCGCCAGGTGAAAATTCCTTCAACGACGTCTTGTCGGAGAGCGCCGGAACCAGCCAGGCCTCGCGTTGCGCGGCGAGCGCGTCGTCGGACAGATCGGGCCACGGGTCACCCTCTGCCGCGCGCAAGAACATCACGCGATCGCGCCATTGCTTCAGGGGTTTCGACCATGGCAGCCGGTCGAGGCCGGAGGCGATCAAGCCATCGGCCAAAACCTGCGCCGTCTCCCCCGAGGGTTGCAGCGCCAACGGCGCTTCCGACAATGTGATGGCGTGCAATGTTTTCCTGCGCCGCGCCCGCAAGGCAAGCGCACTGCGATCGAGCGAAATTTCGTCCGCGGTCTCGATTTGATCGGCAAAGTGCTGCTCGATCTCTGCTTGCGTAATCGGCGCCGCCAGCAGGATGCGCCCGCTGCCAGCGGCGCCGGTCAATTCGGCGACCGCAATATAGGGCGCGCGCGCCAGCGCGGATGCCTGGTCCAGCGCAGCGCCGCGCCCGTTCGCGAGCACAAAGCTGCCATTGCCGCGGTTGCGCGCGACACGGTCGGGAAATGCCAACGCCAGCATCACGCCGGTGGAAGGGATATCCTCTTGTAATGGAAGCTCCCTCTTACCTTGCGCCCCTCCCCCTTGCGGGGTCGAGACGGGCGAAGACGCCCGCTCTGAGGGGTTGGGGGTGGGGGTGCCCCGAACTCGGACCGCCGTTGCGGACCCCCCTCCCCGACCCTCCCCCGCAAAGGGGGAGGGAGCAGAAGATACCGCGGCGTTGGCCCTTTCACTCGCCGCGACCTGCGAGGCCCAGCGCTGCGCGAGAGTGCGCGCGCTGCTGGCGCGCGGCGAGCGATCGCGACCGAATTGATCGAGCCTGACATCGAGATCGACGCTATCGCCGCCGAGCCCGCGCTCGGTGAGCACGGCGGCAATTTCCGCGGCTTCTTCGCCCGCGCCCAGGCGATCGGAATCCACGATCATCCGCGCCAGCCGCGGCGGCAGCGCCAAGGCGCGCAGGCTCCTGCCCTCCCCGGTGATCCGGCCATCGGCATCGAGCGCCCCGAGTTCGCGCAACAGACTTCGCGCCTCCTTCAGCGCGGGCGCAGGCGGTGAATCGAGAAACGCCAGCGAGGCCGGGTCGCTGACCCCCCATTGCGCGAGATCGAGCACCAGCGAAGACAGATCGGCGCTAAGAATTTCCGGCTGGGTATAGGCCGCAAGCGACGCGGTCTGCGGCTCGTCCCACAGCCGGTAGCACACGCCGGGTTCGGTACGGCCGGCACGGCCGCGGCGCTGATCGACCGCGGCGCGCGAGGCGCGCACGGTCTCCAGCCGCGTCAGCCCAATGTCCGGCTCATAGCGGGGCACCCGCGCCATGCCGGAATCGACGACAATGCGGACCCCTTCGATGGTCAATGAGGTTTCCGCGATCGACGTCGCCAGCACGACCTTGCGGCGGCCCCTCGGCGCAGGCGCGATGGCGCGATCCTGCACACTGGCGTCGAGCGCACCGAACAGCGGCACAATCTCAATGCTGGCGTCGTGGACCCGCTCGGCGAGAAAATTCTGGGTGCGGCGAATTTCCGCAGTCCCGGGCAGGAACGCCAGCACCGAGCCCGGATCGGCGCGCAGCGCCATCGCGATGGCGTCCGCCATCTGCCGCTCGAGCGGTGCGTCGGCCTTGCGGCCGAGATAGCGCGTCTCGACCGGGAAAGCGCGGCCTTCGCTCTCGATCACGGCCGCGTCGCCGAGCAGTTTTGCCACCCTCGCGCCGTCGAGCGTCGCCGACATCACGAGGATGCGCAGATCTTCGCGCAAGCCCGTTTGCGCGTCGCGCGCCAGCGCCAGGCCGAGATCGGCATCGAGCGAGCGTTCGTGGAATTCGTCGAACAGCACCGCGGCGACATCTGACAATTCCGGATCGTCGAGAATCTGCCGCGAAAAAATACCCTCGGTGACGACTTCGATTCTGGTCGCGCGCGACACTTTTGAGCCGAACCGCACCCGGTAGCCGACGGTCTCGCCGACGCGTTCTCCAATGGTGTGCGCCATCCGCTCGGCGCTGGCGCGCGCCGCGATTCGTCGCGGCTCCAGCACGATGATTTTCCTGTTTTTCGCCCAGGACTCGTCGAGCAGCGCCAGCGGCACCCGCGTGGTCTTGCCGGCGCCAGGCGGCGCCACCACTACGGCGGCGTTGTTGCCGGCAAGCGTCCGCGCCAATTCGTCGAGTACGGCGTCGATCGGGAGAGGGGTGTCGAAGCTGCGGGGCAAAATCTCTGATCCGTCATCACCCGCGAAGGCGGGTGATCCAGTAAACGCTAGGATTGCTGATCACAAAGACCGGGAGTACTGGATACCCCGCATGCGCGGGGTATGACAGCACGCTTGCATCACCCCCGCGGCTCAGCCGGCCGGCCCACGCTCTCATAGGTAAAACCGAGCGCCGCCATTTCCTCGGGGCGATAGATGTTGCGGAGATCAACGACCACGGGCTGCGCCAGCTCGCGCTTCAGGCGTTCCAGGTCAAGGGTGCGGTATTGCACCCATTCGGTCACCACCACCATCGCGTCCGCGCCGCGTACACAGAGGTAAGGATCGTCGCAATATTCGATATCGGGCAATTCGCGGCGCGCCTGCTCGATGCCAACCGGATCGTGCGCGCGCACCCTGGCGCCCATGTCGAGCAGCCCGGTCACCAGCGGGATAGATGGCGCCTCGCGCATGTCGTCGGTATCGGGCTTGAAGGTGAGGCCGAGCACGGCGATGGTCTTGCCGCGCAGACCGCCGCCCGCCGCGCCCGCGACCTTGCGCGCCATCGCCCGCTTGCGGTTGTCGTTGACCGCAAGTACCGCCTCGACGATCCGCAAGTGTACGTCGTGATCGAGCGCGATCTTGACCAAGGCGCGGGTGTCCTTCGGAAAACACGAGCCGCCGAAGCCCGGCCCGGCATGCAGGAACTTTGAGCCGATCCGGTTGTCGAGTCCGATGCCCCGCGCGACCTCCTGGATGTCGGCGCCGACCTTCTCGGAGAGATCGGCTATCTCGTTGATGAAGGTGATCTTGGTGGCGAGGAAGGCGTTGGCCGCGTATTTGATCAGTTCCGCGGTGCGCCGCGCCGTGAACATCAGCGGCGCCTGATTGAGCGACAGCGGCCGGTAGATATCGCCGAGCACTTTTTTTGCGCGTTCATCCGACGTACCGATCACGATGCGGTCCGGAAACTTGAAATCGCGGATCGCGGCGCCCTCGCGCAAAAATTCCGGATTGGACGCGATCACGACATCGGCGGAAGGGTTCGCTTCGCGGATCAATCGCTCGACTTCGTCGCCGGTGCCGATCGGCACTGTCGATTTGGTGACGACCACGGTGAAGCCGGTCAGCACCGCCGCGATCTCGCGCGCGGCGCTGTGAACATAGCTCAGGTCGGCGTGCCCGTCGCCGCGCCGCGACGGCGTGCCGACCGCGATGAACACCACATCGGCCGCGGCGACCGGCGCAGCGAGGTCGGAGGTAAAATCCAGTCGTCCGGCCTTTACATTGGCAGCGACCAGCGCATTGAGGCCAGGCTCGAAAATCGGGATTTCACCCCGGCGCAAGCCTTCGACCTTGTCGCCATCCTTGTCGACGCAGGTGACCTGGTGGCCGTAGTCCGCAAAACAGGCGCCGGACACCAGCCCGACATAGCCCGTGCCAATCATGGCAATCCGCATGAAACAACCTTGTAATGGTTAGCGCGACCGATCGAATTTTGTGAGCGGGTCTTAAAGCATTTTACGGCCAAGAGGAAACCGGAAACGGCGGTCATTCCGGATCGCGCCGAAAACTACGCCGTCGTCGCCCGGCTTGACCGGGCGACCCAGTACGCCGTGACACCTGAATTATTCACGAAGTGCTCTGGAATACTGGGTCACCCGCTTTCGCGGGTGACGACAGCATGTATTGCGGTTGAGTAACACCAAAATTCCCGCTCCACAGGCTGTCAATCGCCGCAAAAATCCTTAAATTTCGGCCATGCCGAAAACCTCCGAAAAAACCCTCCCCAAACCCGTTGCCGTCAAAGCCCCTGCGAAAGGCGACCACGTCTTTCTGGTCGACGGTTCTTCCTATATTTTTCGCGCCTATCACGCGCTGCCGCCGCTGAACCGCAAATCCGACGGGCTGCAGGTCAATGCCGTGCTCGGCTTTTGCAACATGCTGTGGAAGCTGTTGCGCGAGATGCCGCCGGACAACCGGCCGACCCACCTCGCCATCGTCTTCGACAAATCCGAAATCACCTTCCGCAACAAGCTCTATCCCGACTACAAGGCGCACCGGGCGCCGGCGCCCGACGATCTGATCCCGCAATTTCCGCTGATCCGCGAGGCGGTGCGCGCGTTCGACCTGCCCTGCCTCGAGCAGGTCGGCTTCGAGGCCGACGATTTGATCGCGACCTATGTGCGGCAGGCCTGCGAGCAGGGCGCCATCGCGACCATCGTTTCCTCCGACAAGGACCTGATGCAGCTCGTGACCGACTGCGTCACGATGTACGACACCATGAAGGACCGCCGCATCGGCATTGCCGAAGTGATCGAGAAGTTCGGCGTGCCGCCGGAGAAGGTGGTCGAGGTGCAGGCGCTGGCCGGGGATTCGAGCGACAACGTGCCGGGCGTGCCAGGCATCGGCGTCAAGACCGCGGCGCAACTGATCGTCGAATATGGCGACCTGGAGACGCTGCTCAACCGTGCCGGCGAGATCAAGCAGCCGAAGCGGCGCGAGGCGCTGATCGAGAACGCCGAGAAGGCGCGGATCTCGCGTCAGCTGGTGCTGCTCGATGACAAGGTCGAGCTGGAGGTGCCGCTCGCGGAATTAGCCGTGCACGAGCCTGACGCGCGCAAGCTGATCGCGTTCCTGAAGGCGATGGAATTTTCCAGTCTGACCCGCCGCGTCGCCGAATATGCACAGATCGATCCGGCGGATATCGAACCGGATCCGGGCTTCAAGAGCGGTGCGAGCGTGTTTGCGCCTCCGCCCTCGGGCGGCAGGCCGGACGGCGAAGCTGTCGGTGGGGAGAGCAGTCCCTTTGATAATCAAAGTTCATCCGCCGCCCCAACGCTCCCGCTCAAGGGCGGAGCCAGCGCGCCGCGTGTGGCGCAAGGCCGCAAGCCCGATAGTCAGCCCCTCACCCCCATCTTGCTCGCCACCGCGCGCGCCGAAGCCGCGCGCAAGACCAGGATCGATCGCAGCAAATACCAGACCGTGCGCAGCCTCGAAGAGCTGCAGCGGTGGATCGCCCGCATTCACGATGTCGGCCATTTCGCCGTCGAGGCCAAGGCAACGTCGATCGACCCGATGCAGGCCGAGATCTGCGGCATTGCGCTGGCGCTTGCGCCCAACGACGCCTGCTATGTCCCGCTCGGCCACAAACAGTCCGGCGATGGCGCCGGCCTGTTCGCCGCGGGCCTTGCGCCGGACCAAGTCAGGACCAGCGACGCGCTCGACGCCCTGCGCCCGCTGCTGGAATCGGCAGGGATTCTCAAGATCGGCTTCAATATCAAGTTCAACGCCGTGATGTTCGCGCAAGCCGGCATCACCATCCGCAATCACGACGACGCGCAGCTGATGTCGTATGCGCTGGACGCCGGCCGCAACGCGCACGGGCTCGACGCCCTGGCCGAGCGATGGCTCGGCCACGCCACCCTGAGTTTTGGTGAATTGACCGGCAGCGGCAAGGCAAGACTCTCGTTCGATCAGGTCGCGATCGACAGGGCGACTGCGTATTCGGCCGAGGCTGCGGACGTGATCTTAAGGCTATGGCGCGTGCTCAAGCCGCGCCTTGTCGCCGAGCGCATGACCTCCGTCTATGAGACGCTGGAGCGGCCGCTTGTCTCCGTGCTGGCGCGGATGGAGCGCCGCGGCATCTCGATCGACCGCGAGGTGCTGTCGCGGCTGTCAGGCGAATTCGCCCAGACCGCCGCGCGGGTCGAGGCCGAAATTCAGGAGATCGCTGGCGAGCCGGTCAACCCCGGTAGCCCCAAACAGATCGGCGACATCATCTTCGGCAAGATGGCAATTCCCGGCGGCAGCAAGACCAAGACCGGCGCGTGGTCGACGTCGGCGCAGATCCTCGATGAGCTCGCCGAGCAGGGCCATGAGTTTCCGAAGAAGATCCTGGAATGGCGGCAGGTTTCAAAACTGAAATCGACCTATACCGATGCGCTGCCCACTTGCACCCTCAGACCCATCGCGTGCACACGACCTATGCGCTGGCTGCGACCACCACCGGGCGGCTGTCGTCAAACGAGCCGAACCTGCAGAACATCCCGGTGCGCACCGAAGACGGCCGAAAGATCCGCCGCGCCTTCATCGCCTCCCCCGGCCACAAGCTGGTGTCGGCGGATTATTCGCAAATCGAATTGCGGCTATTGGCGGAGATCGCCGACATTCCTGTTTTGAAGCAAGCCTTCCGCGAAGGGCTCGACATTCACGCCATGACCGCGTCGGAAATGTTCGGCGTCCCGATCAAGGGCATGCCGGGCGAGGTGCGGCGCCGCGCGAAAGCGATCAATTTCGGCATCATCTACGGCATCTCGGCGTTTGGCCTGGCCAACCAGCTCGGCATCGCCAGAGAGGAAGCTTCCGCCTACATCAAGAAGTATTTCGAGCGTTTTCCGGGCATCCGCGCCTATATGGACGAGACGCGCGATTTCTGCCGCACCCATGGCTATGTCAAAACGCTGTTCGGCAGGAAGTGCCATTATCCCGATATCAGGGCTTCCAACGCCTCGGTGCGATCCTTCAACGAGCGCGCCGCGATCAATGCACGACTGCAGGGCACCGCCGCCGACATCATCCGCCGCGCCATGATCCGCATGGAAGACGCGCTGGCGGAGAAAAAACTCTCGGCCCGGATGCTGTTGCAGGTGCACGACGAACTGATCTTTGAGGTGCACGACGACGAAGTGGCCGGGACGCTACCGGTAGTGCAGCACGTCATGCAGGACGCGCCGTTCCCGGCGGTGCTGCTCTCGGTGCCGCTCCACGTCGACGCCCGCGCCGCCGACAATTGGGACGAGGCGCATTGAGAGCTGGTTGTCGCCGCCCGGCTTGACCGGGCGACCCAGTATCCCAGAGCAGTCGCGGTTGATCGCACCTTAATGAGAGCGGGGCGAGGGAGGAGAAAAAAGATTCAATCCAGCTTCGCTTCCATGCCGCGCTTGACGCCGGGTCGCGCCATCATTGCATCGTACCAGCGGCCGACATGGGGGAAATCCGAGAAAGACACCTTGTGACGCGGATGCCGCCAGGCCCAGCCGAGGATCGCAAAGTCGGCGACCGACAGTGCGCCCGCAACAAACTCGCGATCCGCCAGGCGGCGGTCGAGCACGCCATAGAGCCTGCGCGTCTCCTTCATGAAGCGTTTCAGGCCATAGGCGCGGTCCGCTTCGTTCTCCAGCGCAATGAAGTGATGCACCTGCCCCGGCATCGGACCGAAGCCGCCCATCTGCCACATCAGCCATTCATATACCGGGATGCGCTCGCTCAGCGGCACGGGCAGAAATTTGCCGGTCTTCTCGCCGAGATAGAGCAGGATCGCACCGGACTCGAAGATGCTGACGCGCTTGCCGTCAGGGCCTTCGGGATCGACGATCGCCGGAATCTTGTTGTTGGGGCTGATCGCCAGGAAATCAGGCGCCATCTGCTCGCCCTTGGTGATGTTCACCGGGAAAACCTTGTACGGCAGCTCCATCTCCTCCAGCGCGACGCTGATCTTGCGGCCGTTCGGCGTGTTCCAGGTGTGTAGTTCGATTGGTTCGATTGTCATTTTTTGTCGTACCCCGCGAAAGCGGGGTATCCAGTACTCCGAAACGTCTCGGCCTTACAACCGGCCCCTCGGAATACTGGATCGTCCGCTTTCGCGGACGATGACACATGGGCCTGTTGACGGTCGATTTCCGCTCTGGCATGTGCGCGCGTCCGCCGATAGATTGCGCCCGCGCAAAGCCCAAGAGAAAAAACCTTGTCCAAGTCAGCCTCCCGCGCCCGCCTCGCCGAGATCATCCGCAAGCGCTCGTTCGGTCGCGGCGAAATCACGCTGGCCTCGGGCCGCAAGAGCGATTTCTATTTCAATCTCAAGCCGACCATGCTCGATCCCGAGGGCGCCGCCTTGCTGGCGGAACTGTCCTATGAGGCGCTCAAGGACGACAATCTCGATTATGTCGGCGGACTGGAAATGGGCGCGGTGCCGCTGGCCGGCGCGCTCGCGCAACTCTCGTGGATCAAGGGCCATCCGATCGCGGCGTTCTTCGTGCGCAAGAAGCCGAAGGAGCATGGCGCGCGGCTCGCCGTCGAAGGACTGGCGAAGGGCGAGGGCTTGAGCGGAAAGCGCGTGGTGATCGTCGAGGACGTCACCACGACCGGCAGTTCGGCGCTGAAGGCGGTCGAAGCGGTGCGCGACGCCGGCGGCGAGGTCGCACTGGTGTTCACCATGATTGACCGCGAAGAAGGCGCGACCGAAACCTTCGCGCAGGCCGGCCTTGCGTTTCGCTCGCTCTACAAGGCCAGCGAATTCTTGAAGGGGTGATGGCGGCGCTTCAGCGGATTCTCGAGATAGCTGTTCAAATCCGTCCCTTCCTTCGTCATGCCCGGCCATAACAGTCTGCTTTGCGCAGACTGCGTAAACTTGTCTGCGATGCCGGGCATCCACGTCTTTCTTGCCGAGCCGATGCGAAGAAGACGTGGATGGCCGGGTCAAGCCCGGCCATGACGAAGGGATGCAGCGTTTCGGCTTGACGCATTTTTCTTT
The DNA here is from genome assembly GCA_005884465.1 of Alphaproteobacteria bacterium. GTDB lineage: Bacteria > Pseudomonadota > Alphaproteobacteria > Rhizobiales > Xanthobacteraceae > Bradyrhizobium. Next base: position 12,809 of record VAZH01000014.1, read on the forward strand.
CGTCCATCCGGCACTTGCTCATAGCTCGTTTACCATCCGCCACTAAGGTGAATCCGGGTCGGGGCGTTCGTCGCCGCGGTGGGTTTGTTGCGTCGGGTGGAGTAAGCGTTGCGTACAGAGTTGCCTTGTCAGCGCGGGCGGCGCCGCGTGATGCTTGCTGCCGTCACGCTCGTTAGCGCCGTTGCCCTTGCACCGCGCATGGCGTCCGCCGAAGGAATTTTCGATTTCTTCTTCGGCGGCTTTCAGAAACAGCAGCGCCAAGGCTCTGGGCAGGCAAATTTCTTTGCCGATCCGTTCGGCCTCAACCGGCAGCCCGCGCCGCCGCCGCGCCCCGTGGCATCGGGCTCCGGGCCGGCGTTTTGCGTGCGCAGCTGCGACGGCAAATATTTTCCGCTGGCCCGCGGCCATGCGACGCCGGTTCAGATGTGCCAGGCGTTTTGTCCGGCAACCGCCACAAAGGTCTTCTTCGGCGGCAGCATCGATGGCGCGTATGCGAGCAATGGCGAGCGCTACGCCGACAGCGAAAACGCCTTCGCCT
>VAZH01000542.1 GCA_005884465.1 Alphaproteobacteria bacterium
CCGAGTATCGGTGAAATCGGCACCATGCTGAGGCGCGGCGATCTCGCGCTGGCGTTCGGCATCCTCACGATCCTGGTGGTGCTGATCCTGCCTCTGCCCTCGATCGTGCTCGATCTCTTTCTCGCGATCTCGATCACGCTGTCGATCCTGATCCTGATGACGGCGCTGTTCATCCAGGCGCCGCTGGAATTCTCCTCATTCCCGACCATCCTCTTGATTTCGACCATGCTGCGGCTGTCGCTCAACCTAGCCTCGACGCGGCTGATCCTGTCGCGCGGCCACGAGGGCACCGCCGCCGCCGGCCACGTCATCGAAGCCTTCGGCAATTTCGTGATGGGCGGCAATTTCGTGATCAGAATTA
>VAZH01000543.1 GCA_005884465.1 Alphaproteobacteria bacterium
CGGGCAAGCAGATGGCGATCGATGCCGACCTGTCCGCGGGCCTGATCGACGAGAAAGCCGCGAAGGAGCGGCGCAAGGCGCTGGAAGACGAAAGCGGCTTCTTCGGCGCCATGGACGGCGCGTCGAAATTCGTGCGCGGCGACGCAGTTGCGGGCCTCTTGGTCGTGTTCATCAACATCATCGGCGGAATCATCATCGGCGTGGTCCAGCAAAGCCTCTCTTTCGCGGAAGCCGCGCACACCTATACGCTGCTCACGGTCGGCGACGGCCTGGTCACGCAAGTGCCGGCGCTGATCGTCTCCACCGCCGCCGGTCTATTGGTCTCGAAAGCGAGCGTCAGCGGCGCCGCCGACAAGGCGCTGATGAAGCAGCTTTCCGGCTATCCGCAGGCGCTCGGCATGTCGGCCGCCGTGATGCTGGTGCTGGGGCTGCTGCCGGGCATTCCGATGCTTCCCTTCCTCGGGCTGGGCAGCGGTGCGGCGGCGCTGGCGTGGTCGGCGCGCCAGCGCAAACGCGCCGCCTCGGCGGCCGAAGCCGCGGCACTGGCTGCTCCAGCGGCCGCCGCAGCCGCAAGTGCTGCGGAAGAGCCGATCGCGACCGCGCTGAAGATCGACGATCTCAAGATCGAATTAGGCTATGCGCTGCTGCCGCTCGTAAACGGCCCAGACGGCAGCGACCGCCTGACCGAGCAGATCAAGGCGCTGCGCCGCTCGCTGGCGATCGAGATGGGCTTTGTGATGCCGGCGGTGCGCATTCTCGACAATGTGCAGCTGGAGGCGAACACCTACGTCATCAAGATCAAGGAAGTGGATGCCGGCACCGGCAAGATCTGGCCGAACCAGTTCATGGTCATGGACCCCGCCGGAAACCAGGTCGCCGTGCCGGGCATTCACACCATCGAGCCGACCTTCGGACTGCCGGCGACATGGGTCGAGGCCGGCCTGAAGGAGGAAGCGTCGCTGAAGGGCTATACGGTGGTCGACGCCGCGACCGTGCTCTCGACCCATCTCACCGAATTGCTCAAGAACAACATGTCGGACCTGTTGTCCTATGGCGAGGTGCAAAAACTCCTGAAGGATCTGCCGAAGGAGCAAGGCGAACTGGTCAAGGACATCGTGCCGAGCCAGGTTACGATCTCAGGCATCCAGCGCGTGTTGCAGCTATTGCTCGCCGAGCGCATCTCGATCCGCGATCTCTCGACCATCCTCGAAGGCATCGCCGACGCGCTGGCGTTCTCGCGCAACCCGGCGACGATGGTCGAGCATGTTCGTGCCCGGCTGGCGCGGCAGATTTGCGCGCAAAATACTTCGCAGAACGGCTACCTGCCGTTGATCGCGCTGTCCGCAAGATGGGAGCAGGCTTTTGCCGAGTCGCTGATCGGCCAGGGCGAGGACCGCTCACTTGCGATGCAGCCCTCAAAACTTTCCGAGTTCATGACCATGGTGCGCGACCGGTTCGAACAGGCGGCGCGCGAAGGCGAGGCGCCGGTGCTGGTAACCTCGGCGGCGATCCGGCCGTTCGTGCGCTCGCTGGTGGAGCGTTTCCGGGCGCAGACCATCGTTTTGTCGCAGGCGGAAATCCATCCGCGGGCGCGGCTGAAGACGGTCGGAAGCGTCTGATTGCGAGCGCCGCAACGGCAGGACATTTTCGCCACAGGCAAACGATTTCTTGGCTGGGCGCCCATTGGTGCCATTTTGCACTGCAAAAGGGGCTTTAGTTGCAATCAATTGTAATCCTTAAATAATTCGCCTCAGCCGAGACTTGCTTCCCAGCCTCGGATCGCGGCCGTTCACATCTCTTCACGGCCTTGTGATCGCCTCTTAGGAACTGAAAGCCGAATCCCCACGTTTGGTTGGCGGAAGTGGTGAACCTGTCGGCGGACCAAAGCGACAAATCCGCAACAGACAGGAAGGCGGCAGGAGGCTTCCATGAACCATTCGATCTACAGCGCAGATCGCTCGACCCATCTCAAGATCGTGGTCGTGGCGCTCGTTGCGGGTATCGCGGTGGCGGCCTTCGGCATCTCAGCTCGTACCAATTC
>VAZH01000544.1 GCA_005884465.1 Alphaproteobacteria bacterium
TACTAGGTCAATTGGGCCACACCGCATCACATAATGCGGCGGTAAGCGAAAAAGTTGCATGAAAACCAGCACCTTGGCAGGCGCGCCCGATCGAAGCGCGCCAGGCAGCCGAGATTTTTCGGGGATATCTGGAGGCTAGGCAGCATTTCGCACTCCGCGACCGGATTTCCGCGTGCGCCGCCCAGCACCGGACGTCCTGGCGGCCGGGGTGCCGGAAGGTCCGGTAGGTCTCTGTTTTTTCGAGCAATTCGTGTCGCAGACGGATGCGGACGATGGCAAGCAGGGCCAGAACACCCATATGGCAAGAGGTGCGCTAGCATGCCGCATCATCCGTCGGCAAAGCTGGTCAGCGCGGAATGAATTCTTGATCGCATCAAATGCCTGAATACCGCCGTATAACGTTGTCTTAACGGCATTTCTCGCATAGAAGCGCTGCCTCTTCCCTTTTCCGCTCTAGGCGGGGGCGAGGCATTTTTCTTCGGAGAGTGAACGATGGGCTACAAAGTCGCGGTGGTCGGAGCGACCGGCAATGTCGGGCGGGAAATGCTCAACATTCTCGACGAACGCAAATTCCCGGCTGACGAGGTGGTGGCGCTGGCGTCACGCCGCAGCATGGGCGTCGAAGTGTCCTATGGCGACCGCACCCTGAAGATCAAAGCGCTCGAGAACTACGATTTCTCTGACGTCGATATCTGCCTGATGTCGGCGGGCGGCGCGGTGTCGAAGGAATGGTCTCCGAAGATCGGCGCTGCCGGCGCAGTCGTGATCGACAATTCGTCGGCGTGGCGCATGGATCCGGACGTGCCGCTGATCGTGCCCGAGGTCAATGCGGCTGCGGTCTCAGGCTTCGTCAAGAAGAACATCATCGCCAATCCGAACTGTTCGACCGCGCAGCTCGTGGTCGCGCTGAAGCCGCTGCACGACAAGGCTGTCATCAAGCGCGTCGTGGTCTCGACCTATCAATCGGTCTCGGGCGCCGGCAAGGACGCCATGGATGAGCTGTTTTCGCAGACCAAGGCGGTCTACACCAATGACGAACTGGTCAACAAGAAATTCGCCAAGCGCATCGCCTTCAACGTGATCCCCGAGATCGACGTGTTCATGGAGGACGGCTACACCAAGGAAGAGTGGAAGATGATGATGGAGACCAAGAAGATCCTTGATCCCAAAATCAGGCTTACCGCTACTTGCGTGCGGGTGCCGGTGTTTGTCGGCCATTCCGAAGCGGTCAACATCGAGTTCGAGAATCCGATCTCGGTCGACGAGGCGCGCGACATCCTGCGCAATGCGCCGGGATGCCTCGTGATCGACAAGCGCGAACCGGGCGGCTACGTCACGCCATACGAGGCGGCGGGCGAGGATGCGACCTACATCAGCCGCATCCGCGAGGACGCGACGGTGGAAAACGGCCTGGTGCTGTGGTGCGTCTCGGATAATCTGCGCAAGGGCGCCGCGCTGAACGCGATTCAGATCGCGGAATGCCTGATCAACCGCAAGCTGATCAGCGCCAAGAAAAAGGCGGCGTGAGCCATAGCGGAGAATAGCGAATAGTGAGTAGCGAATAGGGGCGACTTCTATTCGCTATTCGCCCGCTTCTTCCCCGACACTGCGGAATTCCTTGGCCGCCTGATCGAGCACGAACAGCGAGCCCTCGGCGACGCCGAAATAGGCGCCGTGCAGATGCAGCGCGCCGCACTCGACCAGAGCCCGCACGAAAGGAAACGTCATCAGGTTTTCCAGGCTCCGGAACACGGCGGCCTTCTCGATTCGGACCGTGAAATCGGCCATCGTCTCGTGGTCGCGCTGCCCGACCGTCTCGCCCGGCTTGATGAACATCGACATCCAGCGGCCGATGAAATCGCCGGGCGACAGCGGCTCGATGTTGTCGATGAAGGCGCGGATGCCGCCGCATTGGGCGTGGCCGAGCACCACGATGTGTTTTACATGCAAAGCCCGAACCGCGTATTCCAGCGCCGCCGAGACGCCGTGCGCGCCGCCGTCCGGCTGATAGACCGGCACCAGATTGGCGACGTTGCGCACCACGAACAATTCGCCGGGACCGGCGTCGAAGATCACCTCCGGAGACACCCGGGAATCGCAGCAGCCGATCACCATCACCTCGGGCGACTGGCCCCGATCGGACAGTTCGCGATAACGCGACTGTTCGGTGGGCAGCCGCTGCGAGGTAAAAGTCCGGTAGCCCTGAAGCAGTTGTTGCGGGAACAATGACATGCGGGTTGCTAACCACAGGCCGCAAGCCGGAACAAGCCTTTCGCACGGTGGGCCGAAATGTTATCGCGGGGAGTTCAAATTCCACAAGGGGATGAAACCATGATCCGTCCGCGCCGCAGCCTGTTGTTCATGCCCGGCTCGAATGCGCGGGCGCTGGAAAAAGCCCGCAACCTCCCGGCCGACGGCATCGTCCTCGACCTCGAGGATTCCGTGGCGCCGGATGCCAAGGCCATGGCGCGCGATCAGATCGCGCAGGCGATCGCCGAAAAGGGGTTCGGCAAGCGCGAGGTCCTGATCCGCGTCAACGCGCTGGATTCGCCGTGGTGGATCGATGACGTCACCATGGCTGGCAAGGCCGCGCCGGACGGCATTCTGGTTCCGAAAATCTCCAGCGTGAAAGATCTCAACGCCATTGCCGATCGCCTCAGCGATATCAACGCGGACAACTCGATCAAGGTCTGGGTGATGATCGAGACCGCGGGCGGGGTGCTGCATGCCGAGGAGATTGCAGCCGCCTCGCGCGATTCCGAAACCCGGCTCGCCGGCTTCGTGTTCGGGCCGAACGACATTTCACGGGAGACGCGGATAAAAATGCAGCCGGGCCGCGCGGCGATGATCCCCATGATCACGCACTGCATCCTTGCGGCCCGCGCTTACGGCCTTGAGATTCTCGACGGACCCTACAGCGATTTCAGCAATATCGACGGCTTTGCGCTGGAATGCGCGCAAGCGCGCGATCTCGGCTTCGACGGCAAGACCCTGATCCATCCGGGCCAGATCGTGGCCTGCAACGCGATCTTCACGCCGCCGGCGGAGGAGGTCACGCATGCCCGCAAGATCATCGCGGCATTCGAGCGGCCGGAGAACGCCTCGCGCGGCGCGATCCAGCTCGACGGCCAGATGGTGGAGCGACTGCACGCCGATATGGCCAGGCGCACGATCGCGATCGCGGACGCGATCGCGGCGATGGGGAGTTAGCGCACCGACGATTCTGGCAGTCGGGATTGCGCTTTTTCGTCATTGCGAGGAGCAAAGCGACGAAGCAATCCACTTACCGTCTCTCTTAGATGGATTGCGTCGCTTCGCTCGCAATGACGGTATCGGACGGACCAAACCGCTCCGCCGCCCAGCCATACAGGCTGCCGGCAACCGGCGGCCGGTTGCCGCGGCCCTTCGGCGAAACATGCAGCCCGATAATTTCGGGATCGCCGATCAGCGCCGAAAAATCCTGCGGCTCGAAGAAGCGTTTTGGTTCGGCATGCACGGCATAAAACGATTTCTTTGGTAGAGCGTAGCGCAGTTCACCGGCGCGGCGGGCGAGCGCGGTCAGCGCTGCCGGGCCGTAAATCGCGACACGAATGTCGGAGACACGGTTCGACCGGCCTCGCAATTGACGCAGCAGAAATGTCAGGCGGTGCCGCAGCGCCAGCCAGTCCGGCGTCAACTCGTCCTGCTCCATCAGGTCCGCGAACGCCGCAACGATCGGATCGCCTGACGGCAGATACAGAACCGAATTTCCAAGCTGGCGCGGCCGCTCCCAGGCGAAATAAGGCCTTGCCGGATCGATCTCGATGGGCTTCAGCAGGAGGACGTCGGCATCGAGCCACAGGCCGGCGCCGCGCGCCATCAGCCGCATCCGGAAAAAATCGCTGAACTGCAAGATGGTCCAGTCGCGCCACCTGCCATCCGGCTGCGGCGGACGGAGCTTCTCCGAGAAAGCATGCGGCAGGATCGCTTCGGCTTCGGCATTGCCGACGCCATCGGGCAATTGCGCGATCGGCTCGAAACTGTAGACCGTGACTCTATGACCTGCCGCGACCTGCGACCTCAGGCACGTCAGCCTGAGCGCATCGAGCGGGCCGTGCCAGAAAGTGACGATTTCGGGCCGCATGCGTCACCTTCTGGAGCGTTTCGAAGAAGCTCTTGAGTGAGATCAGGCCCAGGCGCGCGCGGTTTTCGCTCTTGCCTCGTAGGCGTCGATCGAGGCCTTCTTCTCCATGGTGAGGCCGATGTCGTCGAGGCCGTTCATCAGGCAGTGCTTGCGGAACGGGTCGATCTCGAATTTCACCGTGCCGCCGTCGGGCCCGCGGATTTCCTGATTGGGAAGATCGATGGTCAGCGTCGCGTTGGCGCCACGCTCGGCGTCGTCGAACAATTTGTCGAGATCGTCCTGGGTGACCCGGATCGGCAGGATGCCGTTCTTGAAGCAGTTGTTGTAGAAAATATCGCCGAACGAGGTCGAGATCACGCAGCGGATGCCGAAGTCGAGCAGCGCCCATGGCGCGTGTTCGCGGCTCGAGCCGCAGCCGAAATTGTCGCCCGCCACCAGAACCTTGGCGTTGCGGTAGGCCGGCTTGTTGAGGATGAAATCCGGGTTCTCGCCGCCGTCGTCCCTGTAGCGCTGTTCCGAGAACAGCCCCCTGCCAAGGCCGGTGCGCTTGATGGTTTTCAAATACTGCTTCGGGATGATCATGTCGGTGTCGACATTGATGATCTTCAAGGGCGCCGCGACCCCTTCCAGCGTGGTGAATTTTTCCATCGATCGCATTTCCGGGTTGAGAATTAGGGATATCGCGACCGGTTTATCCCGAATGCGCCCGGTATTAAAGGGCAAATTGGCCTAACCTGCGGCCGCCTCGATCGCCTCCATATCGTCGTCGGATAGCCCAAAATGGTGACCGATCTCGTGAACCAGCACGTGGCGGACGATATGGCCCAGCGTCTCCTCATGTTCGGCCCAGTAATCCAGGATCGGCCGGCGGTATAGCCAAACCATGTTCGGCAGCCGCGCGACGTCGTCGTTGCTGCGGAATGGCAAGCCAACGCCCTGAAACAGGCCGAGCAGGTCAAATTCACTCTCGGCGTTCATCTCGTCGAGCACCTCGTCGGTTGGAAAATCGTCGACGCGGATGATCACGCCCTCGCACAGATCGCGAAAGCGCCTCGGCAGGTGCTCGAAAATTTCGTGCGCCATGGCTTCCATCTCGGCAAGCGATGGCGCTTTCATGGTTTTCCACATTTCGCCTGTTTAGCGCGGGTTCTTTGATCGTGCACACGGTTTTGCGTGCAGTTGACGTCGGCCGGGCAATCGGAGACGTTGCGGCCCATAACAGCATTGGGTGGGCGTCATGATGCGGGTCAGGACGGCGGCAATATTGGTGGCTGTTGCAGGCACTCTTGTATTGCCCGCGGCCGGAACGAGGGCGCAAACCGCGCCGCCGGGGATGCGGACGGTGCAGCCATCGCAGCATGTCGCCACCGAGGTGTCGGCGCAGCGCCGTATCCGACGGCCGACGACGCGCCTGCGGGTCTATCCACAATATCAGTATGAGTGGGCACCCGACGTCTATCCCCGTTACAATCCGGGGCCGAATGCGGTGCGTGACTGCAACGCAACCTATGTGCAGGAATTCCGGCCGAGCGGCACGGTGATCGTGCCACGCATGAGCTGCTTCTGGCGTCCCGGCTAGAGCAATGAGGACATTAGATCGAAGCGGCACGCTCAAACCATCCCCGTCATCCTTCGAGGCTCGCGGAGCCTGTCATCGGGCCGCGCTTCGCGCGGACCCGTTGGCTCGCGCCTCTTAGCGGTAAGCCGGCCGATTCAACCCAAAGCCATCGCGCGGCTAGTGCGAGCGCCGGCGCGTGGCGCCGATCAGCCCGGCGCCGACCACCAGTGCCGACGTCCCGTAAACGAGGATCGCCATTGCCAATTGCGTGAAGCTGCTCGCGGTGCCGGGGCCTCCGCCGGGGCCTTGCGAGGCAAAAGCTGCATTCGCCCACGACAAGCCAGCGACGGCTGACATGGCGGCAAAAGCCAAGCGCGATAGCCGAGGCCTGATGAGAGACGATGCCATGACAATCTCCTGTGCGAGAAGCTTTCAGAAGATACGAACGGGAGCTTACGCTGGTTTTGGCGGCGCCGGTGAAATGTGTGGCGCGCGGGGGAACCGGCTCGCGCGATTCGCATTCAGTTATACGGCGCAGCTATTCATTTCAC